>CAYJGC010000030.1:0-19244 GCA_964369725.1 uncultured Eggerthella sp. | reverse complement strand
AGGATATTAGTCCGCTTGATGTTTACGAGGCAGAATTGCTACAAGTCATAATGGCGTATCGCATTTTTTTGCCCTATGCCAATATTAGTATTTCGACGCGCGAGAATGCACGCTTTCGCAATAATGCGATTTCTATCTGTGCCACAAAAATTTCTGCTGGTGTGTCGGTGGGTATTGGTGAACGTACGGCAGCAGAAGTGGGTGATGAGCAGTTTGAAATTTCTGATAGCCGAACGGTGGATGAGATTTTTAGTGAAATCAAACAGCGCGGTCTTCAGCCAGTTATGAGCGATTACATTTATGTATAGGGTGGCTGTCACCAATAGGCATCTTTGCGAAGGCGATTTTCTTGCAAGAATAAAGTGCCTCATCGATTTTGATATGGTGATACTTCGAGAAAAAGACTTGAGTGAAGCTGAGTATTTATCCCTTGCTCAGCAGGTGATTGGTTTGCATGACAACGTGATTCTGCACAGCTATGTTGAGGTGGCGCACAAGCTTGATTATCCCAAGATTCATCTTCCTTTTGATCTGTTTCGCATAAGCAATTTAAGTTTCTTCGAGGTGGTAGGAGTGTCGGTGCATTCTTTGGAAGAAGCGTGCGCAGCAGAGCAAGGTGGGGCAAGCTACCTCATATACGGACACGTTTTCCAGACGGATTGCAAAAAGGGTGTGCCTGCACGCGGACTCAAGGAGCTTGCAGACATTTGCAAAAAAGTGAACATTCCTGTGTTTGCAATAGGAGGTATTTCCGAAAGCAACGAAGAAGAAGTGAGGGCTGTCGGTGTAGCAGGTGTTTGCAGTATGTCATCTGCCATGAGGGAGATTTAGCGGGATTGCTTGAGAAGGTGGGCGCCCTTTGGTGGCTTGATGGACGAGTAAGGGTATGCGGTTTTGTAATACTCAGGGAAGCCTGCAATGGTGTCTTGCTGAGGTGTTTTCATGAGCATATCTACTTTGTTTGCGCATTCGAACCTTCAAGCCTATCAACTCTGCCTGTCTTTTGCCTCAAAGTATCATTAAGGAATAATTAGTTGTCTAGCCATCAAATTTTAAGGGTATAATTCCTTAGGTGTGTGAATGAAGGCTTTTTTGGTACGCCAAAAAGTATACAAACCAAAAATTTTATGTTTTCCGGTTCAGCAAAGTAGGGTACCTCTAAGAATAGTGAGGATGTAAGCAAGATGATAGTGAGTTGGAAAAGAAACGCCTTGGGGATGGCCTTAATTGCGGTTGCATTGTTTTTAGCAAGCGTTTGTCTCGTCGGTGTGCCCCTAGATAAAGCTCAAGCAACAGGGGCTGAGCCGACTAAAGTAAGTATAAGTTATGACACTGCTTCTAAGACACTAACCGTATCTCCTGATGAAGCTGGTACCGACATAAGGAGTGCACTCACTAGTTTTATGCAAAAATCAGATGTTGAAAAGATAGTCATTAGTAGTGCAGTTGTAGCACCTGAAAGTATGGTGAATGCCTTTAGTGATCCTTGGGGCATAGATTACTATTCAAATCTTACTACTATAGAAGGATTAGAAAGAGTAGACACTGCAAATGTGACTAATATGGCTTACCTGTTTTCTGGCTGTCCCTCCCTCAAAACCCTCGATCTTTCTGGTTTCAACACTGAAAACGTAGTCTACATGGACTTTATGTTTTATGGCTGCTCCTCCCTTGAAGCCCTTGACCTTTCTAACTTCAACACTGAAAACGTAGAAGTTATGTGGAGCATGTTTGACGGCTGCTCCTCCCTCAAAACCCTCAACCTTTCTAGTTTCAACACCAAAAACGTAGAAGACATGGACTATATGTTTTATGGCTGCTCCTCCCTTGAAGCCCTTGACCTTTCTAACTTCAACACTGAAAACGTAGAAGTTATGTGGAGCATGTTTGACGGCTGCTCCTCCCTCAAAACCCTCAACCTTTCTAGTTTCAACACCAAAAACGTAGAAGACATGGACTATATGTTTTATGGCTGCTCCTCGCTCGAAACCCTTGATCTTTCTGGCTTCAATACTGAAAACGTAGTCTATCATTCTGAGATGTTTCACGATTGCCTATCCCTTACTAGTGTAAAAACTGGACTTCTGAAACCCGTGATTGCTTCTCAAATCTATGCTAAACTCAATGCCCAAGGTACATCTATGTGGAATAAAGACGGCGTAGCGGTATCTGGAATTACTCCAGACGAAGCAGGAACGTATATTGCAACAGCTGATGAGGGATTTACCTTTGTAGTGTTTAATTCGCTTGTAGACGGGACGAGCATAACTCAAAGCGTGGTTACTAACTCACTTCTTGACCCTGCAGCATTTCCTGCAGGAAATGGCAAATCAGTGGAGCTTTATAAGAGTACAACACTAACGGAACAGTCCAAATGGAATTTTTCAACCGATGTGGTAAGTGCGCCTATGGAGCTATTCTACCAAACTGTACTGGCAAGTTACCATATCGAATACAATCTTTACGGTGGCACCAATGCAGCATCTAATCCGGAATCATATACCGTAGAAACGCCTACCATTAACCTAGCCAATCCGGTCCGCACGGGTTCCATCTTTGACGGTTGGTATGAAAATGCTAGCTTTACAGGGTTGCCTATAACTACTATTTCTCAAGGTTCAACTGAAAACGTAGAGCTCCACGCTAAGTGGCTCGTGAATGCCTACACCATCACTTTTGATTCGGCTGGCGGAAGCGCTGTTGCCCCTCAGTCGGTAATATATGGCACTCAAGTGCTAGAGCCCCAAGATCCTACCAGGGAAGGCTTTACCTTTAAGGGTTGGTATAAAGAAGGCACGCTGTATAATTTTTCTCAAAATGTAACCGAGAATACTACTTTGGTTGCCTACTGGGAGCAAGTGCTCCCCGCAGGTCAAGGCTCATCAAGCTCAATAGTACCTGCTACAGGCGATAGCACCGTACTTTGGATATCGCTTGTCGTTGTTCTGGGTTTCGTTGGTCTAGTTGGCGTGGCAGCCTACACGCTTTCTCGCAAGAAAAGATAACCCAACGGCAGTGAGCGTGCTGTTTTATAGGGGTACAGTAAGTAATGCTTCCACTGTTGCTATTACGCGACTCGTCATCTTTAAGTTCAATGATGATGAAAGCTGCAACGTGAAACTGTTTTCCGATAAGGCTGCCTATATCCGGAAACCGTCGACTTACGATGTAGGATTTTTGCAAAACCAAGGGTAGCTTTATGCATAGAGTCTGCATGAGGTATTTCGGGCTGCGTAAAAGTGGGAATATTGAAAAAAGTTGCTTTTAGCTCTTGACTAATACCCTGAAAATCCTTAATATACTCACTTGCGCTTGCGTCTTGCTGGCAACATGGCAGATGCACATCGGTTGCCGATGGGGTGTCGTCTAATGGCAGGACAGCGGTTTCTGGTACCGTATGTGAGGGTTCGACTCCTTCCACCCCAGCCACTGAAGCAGCGCACATGAAAGTGGCTCCGTCGTCTAGCGGTTAGGATGCCGCCCTCTCAAGGCGGAGGTCGCCGGTTCGAATCCGGTCGGAGCTACCAAAAGATTCGAAGGCTAGTTGTCGCATATGACGCTAGTCTTTTTCATTTTCTCTGCTCATTTTGAACACAACCAGTCCATACTGCGCTTGTAGGTGCCGTTAGGCAGGGTGAATTGCTGCTTGCAGTCTGTGTCGTCTCTGAGGCAGGTAACTAGAGATATAATAACGAAGATTATAGGCATGTATGTTTTTGTGTAGCAGAGGAGTTTACGAGGTGAGCGAAAAGACGAAAGGCGTGCAAAGCGCCGCTGAAGAAATTCTGAGCGATGAGCAAAAGCTTCATGTAGTGGTAGAGATGCTGTCAGGGTCTTCTCGCAGGGATCGGCAAAATGCTGCAGCGATATTGAATTTTTTAGCAAAAGGTCATATCGACATTGTTCTGCCCTACAGCAATGCCATCATTGATTCGCTTAATCGTCCCGAGGCGCAGACTCGATGGGAATGCCTCGACATCCTAAGCGCCATGGTTGAAGTTGACTCTCGCACTTGTGACAAAGCGTTTCACGGGGCAGAAGCCGCGCTTTTTGACGAAGAAAGCGGCTCGCTTCGTTTGGCTGCAATGCGCTTTATTTGCAAATTGGGAGCTACTACCAATAATCGTGCCGAAAGAGCGTGGCCGCTCATCGACGAAGCTATTCAATGCTATCACGGTGATTTTGAATTTCAAGATATGCTGCTTGCCGTTTTGAGTTACTCTCGGGGAAAGGTAACCGATCAAATTCGCAGTGAGCTGAAGGAGCGCATGGCGTTTGATGCCGAAAACGCTAAAGGTGTTTTAAAACGTCGCTCGCAACAGATAATAGACAGCGTTTCAAAAAAATAGCTTACAATTCTACCGTAGTACTGTTTTGATATGCTCACACTTTAATCTAGGTAATAATCTTATGAGTAAGGGGTTAATTTATGACGATTGAAAACAATGATTTTGCAGCTTTGTTGCAGGTGGGGGATAGGTCTTATACGTACTATCCTACTGAAAGAGTAGAAAATTCTGAGCGTTTGCCTTACGCACTTACGGTGCTCCTGGAAAACGTACTGCGTAATGTTGATGACGCTGAGACTGCAAAAAATTTAGCATCGCGTATCGTTGCAGCTGGTCTTGCAGGCGAAGTGGGCAGCGAGGTTGAGTTTTGTCCTGCTCGCGTGCTGTTTCAAGATTTTACAGGCGTTCCGGTATTTGTGGATTTTGCCATTATGCGTGAAGCGTGCGCTCAGCTTGGCGGCGATCCAGCAAAAATCAACCCTCAAATTCCTTGTGACTTAGTAATTGACCATTCTGTCATAGCCGACCAATCTGGTTGTGCAGCGGCTCTTGAGCAAAATATGAAGCTAGAGTTTGAGCGTAACCGTGAACGGTATGACTTCCTCAAATGGGCTCAGGAATCTTTTGACAATGTACGTATTGTGCCACCGGGTGTGGGTATTTGTCATCAGCTCAATATTGAGCAATTTGCGCATGTGGCCATGACTTCAGCAGCGGCAAGCTCATGTGCTGAAGCTGCCAAAGATTCAGTAGTTTATTTCGACACTTTGGTAGGAACAGACAGTCACACTCCAACGGCAAATGGAATTGGTGTGCTTGGTTGGGGTGTTGGAGGTATCGAAGCCGAGGCCGCCGCTCTTGGACAGCCTATTACGACGCTCGTGCCGCGTGTGGTGGGTGTGCGCCTAACGGGTTCGCTTGCCGAAGGCGTAACTGCAATGGATGTCGCTTTAACCTTTGCACAGGTTTTGCGTGCGAAAGGTGTTGTGGGGTCGTTCGTTGAGTGTTTTGGACCGGGTCTTACCAGTCTCAATGCAACTCAGAGAACCTGTATATCTAATATGACTCCTGAATATGGCAGCACGTGTACGCTTTTCCCTGTTGACGAACAGACTCTTGACTACCTGCGTTTAACAGGTCGCAGTGAGACTCAGATTGAATTGGTTGAATCCTACGCAAAGGCTCAAGGATTTTGGCATACTCCGCAAGACCAGGAGCGTGTTTACGCCGAGGTTATTGAACTTGACCTAAGCAGTATTGAACGCTCGCTTGCGGGCCCTTCTCGCCCGCATGACCGCATGTTGTTAGCTGGTGCTCAGGAGCGATTTAAATCGGTTTGTGCAGAGCGTAATTTGGATTTATCTCAAACTTGCGAAGTCGAGTTTGAGCATGAAGCTTTCTCAATTACCCATGGCGCGCTTGCAATAGCGGCAGTAACAAGCTGCACGACAGCAACCGACCCTCGCATGATGTTGGCTGCAGGTCTCCTCGCTAAAAAAGCAGCAGATGCGGGGCTCAAGGCAAAGCCGTGGGTGAAGTGCATCTTGGCTCCTGGTAGCAAGGCGTCACAGCTGGTGCTTGAGCGTGCGGGACTTATGAACGGTCTCCAGAGTCTCGGGTTTTATAATTGCGGCTTTGGCTGCATGAGCTGTATCGGCAATTCAGGTCCCATTTTTGAACCATTACAAAAGGTAGCAGGCGAGCTTGAGCTTGCAAGTGTTCTTTCGGGTAATAGAAATTTTGAAGGTAGGATTTCGCCGGATGTTTCACAGAATTATCTTGCAGCCCCTGCGGAAGTGGTAGCGTATTCTTTGGTTGGCACGATGGATGTAGATTTGGTAAACGAGGCCTTAGGCAAAAATGGCAAGGGCGAAGACGTATTTCTTTCAGATATTTGGCCAAGTGATCAAGAGATTGATGCATTGGTTGATCAGTTCGTTACTCGCGCTTTGTTTGAAGAGGGCACCGAAGGCATTTATGACGGAGATGCTGCTTGGCAAGCGCTTGGCAAAGAGCCTTCTGATACGTTTGCTTGGGATGATGAGTCAACTTATGTGCGTCGGGCTCCGTATTTTGACGGAATGAGCATGACGCCTGAAGGGGCAAAGTTGGTGAAAGATGCAGCCGTTCTCGGTTCTTTTGGCGACTTTATAACCACTGACCACATTTCTCCTGCTGGCTCAATTGCACTTGAATCGCCGGCTGCGCGCTATCTTGAACAGCATGGTGTTATGCCTCGTGAATTCAATACCTATGGCGCCCGTCGTGGCAATCATGAGGTTATGATGCGTGGAACTTTTGCTAATGTAAAGCTACAAAACAAGCTTGTAGACGGCCGTAAGGGTGGTTGGACGTGTGACATGCTGAAAGGCGCTATCGATACCATCTTTGACACCGCTCAGCACTATGCCGAAGATGATGTACCTACAGTATTGCTCGCTGGTAAGATGTATGGCAGCGGCTCTTCGCGCGACTGGGCAGCAAAAGGACCCATGCTTTTGGGTGTACGTGTAGTTATTGCGGAGAGCTTTGAGCGTATTCATCGCAGTAACTTAATTGGAATGGGTATTTTACCTTTGCAGTTCTTAGAGGGCGAAAGTGTCGAAACCTTGGGGCTTGATGGAACTGAGCGTTATAGCATTGCCCCGGTAGACTTTTCACAAGGCCTGCCAGAAGAAAAGACGGTGGAAGTCATCGCTAGGCGAGAAGATGGATCAGAGATTTGCTTTGCTACGGTTATGCGTATTGACACCCCAACCGAGGGTCAATACTACGAGCATGGTGGTATTCTTCAATATGTTTTGCGTCAATTAGCCAAAAGTTAAGTGATGTCTTTGGCCTGATAAAGCTATTTGGCTGGTTTATGCGATGTAAGGAACAGGGTTTTGCTCAGACTGCTTACGATTGAGCAAGAGGTAAATTTCCTTTTCCCGTAATAGTGTGTATGTCAATTGCCCAGACTGCTGTTTGGGCAATTGAATTTTCCAGTGCTGCCCCAATATGTTTTTTTGCCTCTGGCGCGTACTTCATGCAAAGCGCAACAAGTGCTTGCTTGCATTCGGTAGGGCTTGTAACCTGTCGAATGTGTCCATTTGCAATAGCACTGCGGTAGCGGGTGGAAAAATCTCCCTGAGCAAAAAATGCTTCGACATCAAGAACAGCTGTTGCGCTCACTGTAGGCTGAGTGCTAAAACAGGTATTCTTCAACCCTCCTTCATTGGTTGTATGAAGATAAAGGGTTTTGTCAATCAAGACGAACGAGAGCGGAATGCCATAGGGTTGCTGGGAATCGTCTATGATTGAAACGATCATAAAGGAAGCCTCTTCAAAAACTGCCAAGGTGTCAGTTTCGTTCAATGCTCTATCTTGCCTGCGCATCTGATGGTTTGTCATGAGTGGCTCCTTGCGATGAAAATTCTATTTAAAGACAAACGATAACATGGTGTGTATTGCAATAGTTCTTTATGGAAGAACGAGCATAGCGGTTTATAAATGAAAATCCAAGGGTCAATTTGGGTTGTCTGTATATGGCAAAAAGGCAACGGCGATGTTTTATTATGCGACAAAATCAAACCCCTTGCGGTATAATCGCTAAATTGTTGGGTAAAAATACTTATGAAAGGGATGCCGTGAAACAGACATCCGGATTTGATGCACTCCTTGAAGCTCTGAGACAATCAGGAATGAATGTCGACGGGAACTTTAACGGGGGCAACGGCGATGATTCGCGTGATGAAAATGCTTCTTCAGGTGGAAAAGATGCAGGCAAAAGAGGTGTAACACCCCCTATCAATGTAGAAATCCCTTTTGCGGATCAAATGGCTGCATGGGGTAAAAAAGCACTGATTGTTGCCGCTATTGTTATTGTACTAATTGGCTTAGTGGCGTATTGGTGGTTTCATCCACCTATTAATATCCATAGTACTGACACCTGGTTTTTTGTCGGTATTTTTATTCTCTTGCCTTTATTTTTGGTGTTTTGGGGCAAGTCTCGTAGTTACGAGACGGGCACCAGTAAAATAGATCCGAGTGCCTCTAAATCGAAGGCATTCAAGCTTGCTTCTTTTGTGCCGGTAGCGGTAGCACTTGTGGGCGTAATTGGCGCACTTGTGTCCTTGGCCATCTTTCCTGGTAACGCTGATAAATATGCAAATGTCCTCCAGACAACTACCAATGACTTTGCGTCTGATATTCAGGAAGTTGATTATACTGAGATTCCCGTTATAGATCGTGATTCAGCAGTGTTGTTGGGCAATCGTGAGATGGGTTCTATCCCAGAGTATGTAAGTCAGTTTGAAATTTCTTCGCTTTACAGTCAGATTAATTATCAATCATCGCCGGTGCGCGTAAGTCCCCTTGAGTATGTTGATTTGTTTAGATGGTTTACTAATCGCGAAGAGGGTATTCCTGCTTATGCGCGAGTTGATATGACAACACAAGATGCTGAAATCGTCAGGCTTGAAGACAGCCCTATTTATTACACCGAATCAGAGCCACTAAGTCGTAATATTGATCGTCATGCTCAATTGAGCTATCCATTCTATATGTTTGATGAAAAGTCTTTTGAGATTGATGAAGAGGGTAACCCATGGTGGATTTTCCCTGTTCAAAAGCGTACTATTGGTTTGTTTGGCGGAACAACGATAGACCGGGTTGTTTTGATTAATGCCACAACGGGCGAAACGCAGGATTTAACTCTAGATGAAGTTCCCGATTGGGTAGATCAGGTATTTCCTGCGAATCTTATTATTCAGCAATACAATTGGTCGGGCGCTTATGTAAATGGCTGGCTAAATTCATGGCTTGGGCAGCGTAATGTTGTTCAAACTACGCCAGGTACCAACGGTGAGTTAGGGTATAACTATATTGCAAAAGACGATGATATCTGGGTTTACACTGGGGTAACCTCGGCAACTTCTGATAGCTCTATCGTTGGATTTGTATTGGTGAACCAGCGTACGAGTGAGTCGCATTTTTATTCAGTGTCGGGCGCTACCGAAGATTCGGCTATGGCGTCAGCAGAAGGTGAGGTTCAAGACCTTGGCTATACATCCACCTTCCCCTTGTTGATAAATGTGGCGGGACAACCCACGTACTTCATGGCACTTAAAGATGCTGCCGGCTTGGTAAAAGAGTTCGCCATGATTGATATTCAGCGTTATCAAAATGTTGCCATTGGTGATACAGTTGCGGATTGTCAAACCGAGTATGAGGCTCTGTTGGCAACTAATGGCATACTGGCTGACGAGAGCGGTTCATCGGCATCGAATTCGCTTCAAGCTGACGGTGCGATTGAGTATATAGTAGATGCCGTAGTTGAAGGAAATTCTCATTTCTATGTCAAATTGGTGGGCGATGAGAAGATTTATGATTTTGCTTTACCAGGACTCATTGCCATCATAGGTTATGAGGCGGGGGATAGCATTTCATTTACCTATCTTGACGGAGAGCCCACTAATCCGGCGGTAGATCTTATCTTAGACGGAGCAACGCAGGCAAGTGCTGAGGAAATAGAGGCTATTACCGAGGAATCTGAAGCTAGCGGAGATTCTGAGGGAGATACCGCCTAGGTGACTGCAGAGTTTACGCGAATGACGGAAGTGTTTGACTGAAGTTGCCAAGTAAGATAATTAAGGAGAACTCCCTAGTATTGTGGAGTTCTCTTTTTTTGTTGACTTTATCAGAAACACTGCCATAATACTACTGTTGCTCTTAAGAGAGCAGTGTTTTGTATGATTGTTCCGCTGCCCAAGACAGCAGGTACCGAAAGGTTTAATCGCAATGATTGCGGCCAGCCGAGGTGGTTCAGATAAGTTACTTAGCTTTGATGACCCCTGTTGTCTTATGGATAGCAGGGGTTGTTTCTTTTTGCAAGCAACAATCCCACCCGCAAGGTGCGGAACTTGAGCTTGTGAAAAGGAGGTGTAAGAATGCCCAATGTAAAAAACCAAGATACGCTTGTTCAAATTAAAGAAGACCTTGCTGGTGTTTCTGCTATGTATGTAGTGGATTACTGCGGTTTGACCGTTAAGGAGATTCAGGCGTTGCGCAGGGAAATCCGCGATGCTGGTGCAACTATGAAGGTATACAAAAATACTCTTGTACAAATCGCTTTAGCAGACGCTGAGCTCCCCACGCTTGACGATTTGCTTTCAGGTCCAAGTGCTTTTGTGTTTGCTGGTGAAGATGTTGCAGCTGCTGCTAAGGCAGTTAAGAACTTCGCTAAGACAAACAAAAACCTTGAGATTAAAGGTGGCTTGATGGAAGGCAAGGCAGTTGATGCTGCTGGTGTTGAAGCAATTGCTTCTCTCCCATCTCGCGAAGAGCTTCTCGCTCAAATTGCTGGTGCTATTTCTGGTGTTGCGCGCGGTCTTGCCGTTGCTCTCAACGGAGTACCCAGTGGTGTTGCTCGTGCTACGCAAGCCGTGGCAGGTCAAAAAGAAGCTGCTTAGTTGCAGTACAGGCAGCATAAGAGATGCTGCTTAACGTAAGTATGTAAACATTGGCCGGCAAGCCGGCTGTTGAAAGGAAATTAACATGGCTATTTCTCGTGAAGAAATTATTGAGGCTTTAAAGGAAATGACCCTACTCGAGGCTTCTGAGCTCGTAAAGGACATCGAGGAGACATTTGGCGTTTCTGCTGCTGCTCCTGCTGCTGTTATGGCTGCTGCACCCGCTGAGGCTGCAGCTGCTGAGGAAAAGACTGACTTCGACGTAGTTCTCGAAGGCTTCGGCGACAACAAAATTGCTGTTATCAAGGTTGTTCGCGAGATCACCGGTCTTGGTCTTAAAGAGGCTAAAGAGCTCGTTGAGGGTGCTCCTAAGCCTGTTCAGGAAGGTGTTGCTAAGGACAAGGCTGAAGAAGTTAAGGCTAAGCTTGAAGAAGCTGGTGCAGCTGTTACCCTTAAGTAAATTTACTTTACTTAGCTTTATTGAAACCCGTTACAGTTATGTGGCGGGTTTTTTAGTACTTAAAACCCGATGACAAAATGGTAACAAACGCCTCGGAGGCGTCTGTGTAGGTGTAAATTATAGGGTCTAAAAGTTAAAAGGAAGGAATTGATATGCAATCGGGATTCTTTAATGCCGCTTGGAAAGACATAAAAAATTCGCCCGGTTGGATCGCAAATCTTTTGTTGCTTTCGCTCATTGGTCTCATCCCTATTTTTGGCTGGATTGTAATCTATGGATATTTCTATGGCTGGGCGCGTGATGCGGCGTGGAAAATTTCATCTCCTATGCCAAAAAAAATATTTAGCAACGATGATGGGCGACTGTATAGTCGAGGGTTTTTCGCCTTAGTTATTACCTTTGTATTTATGTTGATTCCGCTTTTGCTTGATACTGCCTGGAACTTCACGTTCTCATTTAGTGCTGATGTAATTAGCTGGGTTCCTACTGCTTTGTTGATGATCTTCGGTCTCATTTCCTTGCTATTTTCTGTTTCAAATGTCTTTGCAATTGCCTTTGCCTCGATCTTTTCAGGTGTGGGAATTATGCGTATGAGCATTTATGGTCGTCTTGCTCCCGGATTTCAATTAAAAAAAATCTGGGCTATGATGCGTCAAGACTCTTCAGGACTTATTCGCATTCTAGGCATGGCTATCTTGCTTAGCATCATCGGTGCCGTTATAGCAGGCACTGTTGCTCTGGCATTCTTTGGGATTAGATGGACTTTTGGTTTGCCAAACGGCATTATATTTTTACTTAATCAAGACTGGCAGGGTTTTTTAGAGGCATTTCCTGCTATGTTGCTGTCGATTTTACTTTTTTCTTCTCTGGCAAGCTATATTGCAAGTGTTACTTCAGTTTTTACGCAGGCAATAATTGCAAGATCGATGGGTCATTGGACGAGTCAATTTGAGGTACCCAGTTGGAGAGGACAAGACGATCCGTTGCCATTTGAGATTTCGCCAGTTTATACCAAGATCGAGTAGTCCGTTCGTGTGACCGCTTAAATAAGGTAGTAACCTGTTATCATGGTTTGAGTTGCGCAACTCATTCAAGCCGCGTGCTTGGGTGGGTTGCGTTTTGTCACACTATGGAAGGGTAGAATGCGCGTGGATGCACACTTTTTGCCAGTAAACCGCCAAGAAATGCAAATGCGCGGATGGGATTGCGTTGACTTTGTATACGTTTCGGGAGATGCCTACGTGGATCATCCTTCGTTTGGTGCCGCCATTATTACGCGTTTGCTTGAGTTTCATGGGTATAAAGTTGGAGTGTTGGCTCAGCCTGACTGGAAAGATGTTGACAGTATTACTGAGTTTGGAGAGCCGCGATTAGGTTTTTTAGTTTCTGCTGGCAATATGGATTCCATGGTCAATCACTATACCGTTGCCAAAAAACGACGTCGTAATGATGCTTACTCTCCTGGTGGAGAGGCGGGTAAGCGACCTAATCATGCTGCGGTTGTGTATAGCAACATGATAAGACGTGCCTATCGCCATGCTCCTATCATCTTGGGCGGTATCGAAGCTAGTTTGCGCCGTCTTGCTCACTATGATTATTGGTCAGATAAAATGAAGCGCTCAATCCTGCTTGACTCAAATGCAAATTTACTTACCTATGGAATGGGCGAGCGGTCGGTTGTAGAAGTTGCCGATGCTTTAGCTGCGGGCTTATCTATCGATGATATTACTTTTATTGACGGCACCGTTTACCGCACGCGTTCGCTTGATCATGTCTATGACGCTCTTGAGTTGCCTTCGTTTGAGGATATACAGAAAGATTCTCTCCATTATGCAAAAAGTTATGCACAGCAGCATGAAAACAGCGATCATTTTACTGGAAAACGACTGATAGAGCAGTATTCTGAACACGAGTATGTGATTCAAAACCCACCAGCTCAGCCTCTTTCGAAGAGTGAATTAGATGCGGTGTATCGCCTGCCTTTTGCGCGAACTTATCATCCTATGTATGAACAAGCTGGAGGAATTCCTGCTATTAAGGAAGTTAAATTTAGTCTTGCGAGTAATCGCGGCTGTTTTGGTTCTTGCTCGTTTTGCGCGTTGTCGTTTCATCAAGGACGAGTTGTTTCAGCACGCAGCCAAGAGTCACTTAAAGATGAGGCTATGCTCATCACGCAAGAAAAGGATTTTAAGGGGTATATTCATGATGTCGGGGGGCCTACAGCGAATTTTCGTCAGGCAGCTTGTTCTAAACAAATAAAGCAAGGAGTTTGTACGCATAAAAACTGCCTTTTTCCGCAGCCTTGTTCAAAACTTGATGCCAATCATAAGGATTACCTTGAGGTTTTGCGGATGTTGCGAAATCTCCCCAAAGTTAAAAAAGTGTTTGTTCGTTCCGGAATTCGTTTTGATTATGTGCTTGCAGATAAAGTGCATGGTAATGAATTTATTCAAGAATTGGTGCAGCATCACGTGAGTGGACAGCTGCGCGTTGCTCCGGAACACGTGTCTAATTCTGTTTTAGCTGTAATGGGAAAACCGCCACATTTTATCTATGAGCGTTTTTTAGAGCGTTTTGATCGAGAGAATGCAAAGTGCGGACTCAAGCAATTTGTTGTGCCGTATCTTATGTCGTCGCATCCGGGTTCGACGCTTGATGAGGCGATTGAGCTTGCAGAATATTGCAGAGACTTAGGGTTTATGCCTGAACAGGTTCAGGATTTTTACCCCACTCCTTCAACGTTGTCAACGGTGATGTATTTCACGGGAGTTGATCCCCGCACTATGGAACCCGTGTATGTGCCCAAGGGTACTCATGAAAAAGAACTACAACGGGCACTTATTCAGTATCGTAATCCTGGCAATCACGCACTGGTTCTAGAAGCGCTGAGGCGTGCCGGAAGAATGGATTTGGTAGGGTATGAACCTCAGTGTCTTATTCGCCCTGAAAAAGGTGGCGGCATAAAGAAAGTTGCAAAGAAAACACACCCGGCACGGCAAGGGAAAGCAGCACAGGCTGTTGCGAAAAAACAGAATAATTCACTTCCAAAAGGGAAGAATCGAAATAATAAAAGTAAGAAGAATTCCGAGGTAGATCCAAGGATCGATACAGCGCGAACGGGTCAAACAAGGTTGGAGCGCTCGGAAAAAGGAAGAGGGTCCTTATCCAAGCAGGGCAACAGAAGCGGATCTTCGCCGACCAAGAATTCATCGCGTCAAGGGCGAAGCGCAAAAAAACGTTAGGAGACACTAAGACCAGGCTTTCAAAAAATATATCATATGACCGGTTTTGTTCGTATGCACAAGCGGGGATTGTGGCACAATGTGTAAGGTTGTTTTGCGCATGAAAAATTACCGCGTGAAATCTTGAGAGACAGGAGTTTATGGGTGAGTGACACGTACAAGGTTCCCACAATGGGAGCAAAAGACAGTCCAGAGGCAGTATACGATGCTCGTCCGCTCGGTGTGCCAAAAATGGTCGCATTTGGTCTTCAGCATATGTTTGCTATGTTTGGTGCTACTATTTTGGTTCCCGCACTTACAGGACTTTCGGTTTCGGCGACGCTTTTGTTTGCTGGCCTAGGAACACTGTTGTTTCATTTGGTTTCGCGAGGCAAGGTGCCTGCATTTTTGGGGTCATCGTTTGCTTTTATTGCGGGTTACGCAGCAATTGCACCTAATGGCGAAGCGGATCTATTGCCTTATGCTTGTTTAGGTGTCGCGTGTGCAGGTGTTCTTTACCTCATTTTGTCGGGACTCTTTAAAATATTTGGGCCTGCGCGTGTTATGCGCTTCTTCCCGCCGGTGGTAACAGGTCCTATTGTTATTGCAATTGGTTTGATTTTGGCTAGCTCTGCTATTGGTAATGCTTCAACAAACTGGCTCATAGCTATTTTAGCCATCGCCATTATCGTGATTGCAAACATCTGGGGTAAAGGAATGATTAAAATTATTCCTATCTTGCTTGGTGTGGTCGGGTCTTATATCGTTGCAGCTTTCGCAGGTGAAGTTGATTTTTCGGGTGTAGCCAATGCGTCATGGATTGGTATGCCGGTACTATGGGACTCCACGGTATTTGCGTTGTTTGGCGGAAATTTTGATACCGGATTGGCTCTTACTGCCATTATTACTATTGTGCCACTTGCGCTCGCAACCATGATTGAGCATATTGCGGATATGTCTGCCATCAGTTCAACTTGTAACCGCAACTTTATTGCAAAGCCAGGCCTTCATCGTACGCTTCTAGGTGATGGTTTTGCAACTATACTTGCCTCGCTTTTTGGCGCTCCTGCAAATACGACCTATGGCGAAAATACGGGTGTTTTGGCTCTAACACGTGTTTTTGACCCTCGCGTTGTACGTATTGCGGCTTGTTTTGCTATAGCATTTTCATTCTGCCCAAAATTTGCCGCGGTAATTGCCGCTATGCCTCCTAGTGTTATTGGTGGTGTTTCTTTGGTTCTTTACGGTATGATTTCTGCAGTTGGTATCAGAAATTTGGTTGAGAATCACGTTGACTTCATGAAGAGCCGCAATATTATTATTACTGCGCTCATCTTGGTCTTGTCGCTTGGTGTTGCTTACAGCAACGTAGGTGCAATTGTGTTGGTGATAGGGGGCATTACTGTGTCGCTGTCGGGCTTGGCGGTAGGTTCTATTGTTGGTATTGTCCTTAATGTCATATTGCCTACGGACGAAGGTGATCCGCAGGCTGGTGATGAACCATTGCCTCTTGAAGGTAACTTGGAAGGATTGAAGACCTCCTAAAGCAAAGTTTAATAAAAGTTTAATACACCCCGAGAATCATCTCGGGGTGTATTTATATTCATTTCGATTTATGCGACATCTAAGCTTCCTCTTGCAATAATAGTAACTAATACTATATTATAGATTGAAGGATTGTTTGCCCGTGCCGCTTGGGTGTGCTTTGCATAAGATTGCAGGAGGAGAGAGATATGAAGCCATTAAAATATAGTAGACAGCGTGAAGCTATCCAAGAGTATTTGCAGTCAACGACTGCTCATCCTACTGCAGATATAGTGTATGAAAATGTTCGCAAAGAGTTCCCTCAAATTAGTCTTGGTACCGTATATAGAAATCTAAATCTATTAGTAAGCATTGACGAAGCTATAAAGATTGCCAGCAAAGATGGATCCGATCGCTTTGATGCAAGGGTTTCACCTCACTATCACTTTGTGTGTAGCGAGTGTGGCTGTGTAAAAGATATTCCCATGTCTTTGCTTTCTGGCGTGGAAGAAGAAGCAAACGATTTTACGCAAGACATTATTATGGGGCATGAGATTATGTTTAGAGGGATTTGTCAAAATTGCTATGAAGAAAAACAGGCAACCCTATAGACCTAATAGCGAGTATTTCCCTAAAGATGGTAACTAAGTCTGTATCTTGCTTTTCTGCTGACCTGACGCGAGGTGCTCTTGTCGTTGATTTTGTGCGAACTGGTGTGTCAAAAGGGTTGCCAAAAAAAGCGAAAAGCGTTTTGAGCGAATATAGATCCTCGAAACAACGCTCCTGTAGGTTTTTGTATTCAGATTGAATTCAGTAAGAAAAATTTTGCTCAACATTCTTTAAAAGTGTGTTGACAGCTCATTTATTTTTAGTATACTGATAACAGTAACTATTACTAATATTAAAAAATTACTTAACAAAGGAGTCGCTATGTCAATGATTGGTAAGCAGGTCGCAGATTTTAAGGTTCAAGCATATGTTGAGAATTCTTTCAAAGAGGTTTCGCAAGAAGACATTATGGGTAAATGGAGCGTATTCTTCTTCTATCCAGCCGACTTTACCTTTGTGTGCCCAACAGAACTTGAAGATTTGGCAAACAAGTACGATGATTTCAAAGGGATTGGATGCGAAATTTATTCAGTATCTTGTGACACGCATTTTGTTCACAAAGCATGGCATGATGCTTCTGATACCATCAAAAAGATCAAGTATCCCATGCTAGCTGATCCAACAGCTGCTCTTGCGCGTGATTTTGATGTAATGATTGAAGAGGCAGGTTTGGCTGAGCGCGGCACCTTTGTTGTCAATCCCCAGGGTGAAATTGTTGCTTACGAAGTATTGGCAGGGAATGTAGGGCGTAATGCAGATGAGCTCTTCCGTCGCGTACAGGCGCTACAGTTTGTTGCCGAGCACGGTGATGAGGTTTGTCCTGCTAAATGGAGCCCCGGTGCAAAAACCCTTAAGCCAAGTCTTGACCTAGTTGGCCAGCTCTAAGTCTGAATGCTTTTCAAATGGGTTGCCTGATGGCAGCCCATTTATTTTATGCCGCTATTGACAAAGAGGAGAATGAGAATGGCAAATAATTATGACAATTTGTATGACGTCGTAATTGTCGGTGGAGGGCCTGCGGGGCTCTCTGCTGCTTTATATATGGCTCGTGCAAAATACAAAACGCTCGTTATTGAGAAAGAAAAATTTGGCGGACAGATCACCATTACTTCAGAAGTGGTGAATTATCCAGGTGTGTTTCATACCAGTGGTTCCGCTCTGGTGTCTGAAATGCAAAAGCAGGCACAAACGTTTGGCGCAGAATTCAAGCTGTGCGAAGTGCAAGATATGGATGTTTCAGGTGATGTAAAAGTGCTTCAAACGTCTGCAGGGGAAATAAGATCACTCGGTGTTATCTTGGCGCTCGGGGCATCTCCTCGACAGGTTGGCTTTGAGGGCGAGTCGGAGTACCGCGGCAGAGGTGTAGCGTATTGCGCAACGTGTGATGGGGAATTTTTCTCAGAGATGCCTGTTTATGTAGTTGGAGGAGGATTTGCTGCGGTTGAAGAGGGAATCTTCTTGACTAAGTATGCATCTGAGGTTCAGATGCTTGTACGCAAAAATGAATTTTCTTGTGCAAAAACGGTGTCTGACGAGGTTGCCCATCAGGAAAAGATTTCTGTTCACTTTAATACGGAAGTAGTGTCGGTTTCGGGAGAAAATACCCTCACATCCATTAAGCTACGCAATAAGCTTACGGGTGAAATTACCGAAAACACTCATGAACAAGGCTTCGGCGTGTTTGTTTTTGCAGGATATGATCCCAATACTGCTTGGCTGGGAGATTCAATAGAAACTGATAGAGGATATATTATTACCGATGCCAATCAAAAAACTAACGTAGATGGGGTGTATGCGGCAGGAGATGTGTGTATCAAGGAGTTGCGTCAAGTAGTAACGGCGGTTTCAGATGGTGCTATTGCAGCAACTGCTGCGGAAAAATACGTTTCTTCGGTTCATGCTAAGCTGGATATTCCTCCTTTTGAAGTAAGCTCAAAAGCGCCTTCAAAACCTTCACCCGAGCATGCAGCGCAACGAAGCGCAGTTGCCTCTAGCTATAGCGATGCGTTCATTGATGACGACATGAGAGCCCAACTAGTATCTATTTTTGAAAAGTTTGAACACCCGGTGCTAATTAATGCGGTATTGGATTCTTCAGAGCTTGCAGCTGAGCTGTCGGGTTTCATAGGCGAAATGAGTGACATCTCAGAAAATGTTCGTTGTAAGACCTCTTCTGCAGGCCCAGATGAATTAGCCCCTTATCTCGAGTTGAGTGCGATTGATGGTACGGGAGAATCAGGCAGTGTTAGATTTTATGCTATACCGGGCGGCCATGAATTCAATTCATTTGTTTTGGCGCTTTATAATCTTGCTGGACCAGGACAGGCAATTTCGCCAGAAGATGCTCAGCGCGCAAAGGCGCTCAGCAAAGCCGTTGATGTAAAGGTACTTATTTCGCTTTCTTGCACTATGTGTCCTGAGGTGGTAGTTGGAGCAGGGCGAATTGCAAGCTTAAACAGTAATGTTGCAGCAAGCACCATCGACATCGCTCATTTTCCTGAGATTAAAGCGAAGTACAATGTTATGAGTGTACCTTGCATGATAATAAATGATGAGGTAGTGCATTTTGGTAAGAAGAGCATGAGTCAAATTCTTGATATATTAGAAGATGTCGAATAAGCTGCTGTTCTAAAGCCTAAAGCCTAAAGCCTAAAGCCTAAAGCCTAAAGCCTAAAGCCTAAAGCCTAAA
>CAYJGC010000029.1:0-19633 GCA_964369725.1 uncultured Eggerthella sp. | reverse complement strand
CTACGATGCGAGGAAAGTCCGGGCTCCCAAGGGCAAGATGCCAGCTAACGGCTGGGCGGGGTGACCCGACGGAAAGTACCACAGAAAAGAAAACTCCCCTTTTGGTTTAGCCTTAAGGAGAAAAGCTGAAACGGTGTGGTAAGAGCGCACCAGTATATCGGCAACGATATAGCTTGGAAAACCCCATCTGGAGCAAACGCAAATAGGAGTGCTATACGGCTGCCCTTCCGTGCATTCGGGTTGCGCGCTAGAGGTGCATGGCGACATGCATTCGAGATAAATGGTCGTCCAACGACAGAACCCGGCTTACAGCTTCGCTCGCTTTCAAATAAGTGTACCGTTTGATCCAAACACCGGACGCAAACCCTGTGCTGCCGCATGAGATACCAACTCATAAATATCGGGGCGCATCAATGGTTCGCCGCCTGAGAAAATCATGACCTTGAATCCTGCTCGCGCAATCTCTTCGATCATCTTCTTTCCCTCTTCAGTAGAGAGCTCTTCGCTTGTTGCCTCTTCGGCATCCTGGTAGCAGTGAACACATTTTAGATTACATTTGTTCGTGGTCATCCATGATACTAACATGACAGTATCCTTTCTTAGGAACTATATTTTATTTAGTACCTTGTCCTGGAAATTGGTTGGCTTAGTTAACCCGTGCATCTTCAGAGGGCAACGTGCCCTTATAGGCAGCAACAACCGCTTCAAGATGATGAAAGACAGTTTGGCGCAACATGTCGAACGATCCATCACCATGAGGATGTGCAGCCATCCCTTCCATAAGGATGAAATGGTCTTCGGTGCGCGACAAATCCTCAGAACCTTCGAGCGCAAGTCGTCTCATCGCAAGATCACGATTGCGCTGACTATCAAGTGGTTCGCTTAAAGGAAGTTGCCTGATGGTGTCTGCAATCAACTCATGCCATTTAGAAACAACCTTATCTCGCAATTCGTGCTCTTCCTCCTCTTCCATAGAAGCGTCGTCACGAATACAGATAAGGCGCCAGAAAAAGCGGCTTTCGTCTTGGCAACGCTCAATTGCAAGCGCCATTGATTCCCAATCTGCCTGACTTGTTTTCTGGGTTTCATCGCGCAAAGCGCGCAGTGCCGCCATACGCTTGAAGAGAGCTTGGAATTCCTCTTCAATAGCGTCCATTTGTTGGTCAGCTAGATTCTTTACAGCTTCCACCCCTCGATAAAGAGCTGCATCGGATTTGATCTCGGTGAGCGAAAGGCCCAAATACTTCAAAGTCAGAATACGATACAGATCTTTTACGCTGGCACTGCTATACAAACGCTGGTTTTGCGGCCCCTTTGCTAAAGGCGACAGGAGGCCTTGTTGATCGTAGTACTGAATGGTACGAACAGTCACCCCAACACGTCGCGCCAAATCGCCTACGGTCAAGTAGTCCGAATCGGTCATACACACTCCTTTGCGCTAGTCAAACTAACGCTTCTCTCATCTTTCGGGCGCGCTTAGCAACCCGGCGTCCGAGAATAAACAATGACGCTACGTCATCGTCAACCATCTACAAAAGATATCAACAACTCTTATAAAGAAAGAAGAACCAACGCAACAGAGCTCTCTAAAAGCATGCAAAAAATTGCCTTAGACGGGATAATTGCTTTCACCCGTACATCATCGCAAAGCGACTAGGTTACTGGAGCAAGCAGTCTCAGTGCTTTTGGCTGCAAAGAGATGTTAAAGACACTACCCTCTAAACGCTCTCCATCGGTCTGAGCAGGGGGCGGGGTATCAAATTCAAGTCGCATTGTCTTGCATTGGTGAAAGGTCATTTGAGGATACTTACCATGCTTGCCGCGTCGTGCTTGAATAAATATCTGAACTGCTCTTCGTGCAGAAATAGGAGCATTACCTATACACACATCTAGCAGGCCATCATTGAGCTGCGCACCAGGACAAATCTCAAAGCCGCTACCGTAATAAGGCCCGTTTTGCACCGCGAGCATAATACAGCTTCCCTCAAACGTCTTATCTTCATCCAGTGTTGCACGGAATTTATAGGCGTCTAAATGATGCAACAACTGATCAAGCCCACTCTCCAAATAAAGAAGCGAGCCTGTTCGACCCGTTTTGACACGACGCTCCACCGTATCATGAGCAACAGCAGCATCAAGACCAAACGAAAGCGTCTCTAAAAACCACGTGTCATTAACACGCCCCACGTCAACCAAAGTTTCTTCGCCCGAAAGTAACTGATCGCAAGCCACTTCAACGGCTGTCGAAACTCCGAGCGAACGCGCATAATCATTACCTGATCCCCTCGGGATTATTCCAAAAAGAGGACGTTGCTTGTCTGGTCTTCTCATTAAGCCATTTGCAACCTCATGGATAACCCCATCGCCTCCAAGAGCAATAACCGTATCGCATTCTTGCGCATATTCAGCAATTTTTGAAGCATGACGAGGACCCTTCGTTGTTGCAAGCACAACCGACTCATGTCCCAAACGAGCACGCAATATCTCTAAGGCACGATTAGTTGCCAATCGTGCCTTTCCATTTTGAGCAGCGGGATTTGCAATAAGCAACACGGTTCCTAAACGGGGCACCATACTTCTCCTTTAAAACTTACTCTGTTTTAACTATCAAACAGTATAAAGGATTTATTTAACGTTCCCACAAACCAGATTTACCGCCCTCTTTTTTCAAAAGACGCACATCCATTATTTCCATACCACGATCCACTGCTTTACACATGTCATATATAGTGAGACACGTTACCGATGCCGCAGTAAGCGCTTCCATCTCGATTCCCGTCTTACCCATAACGCCACAGGTGGCATGCACATGAATACCCACAAGCCCATCTTCACGCGCCGCTGCAAAGACAGGAGTGCACTCAATTTTCGCCTTAGTGATATTTAGCGGGTGACACATAGGGATAAGCGCAGAAGTTTGCTTTGCTGCCATCACGCCCGCAACACGTGCACAAGCCAGCACATCACCTTTTGCTGCCGCGCCATCGACGATAAGCGCAAGGGTTTCAGGGTTCATGGAGATAAAACCCTCTGCTATGGCAATGCGCTGCGTATCGTCTTTTTGCGACACATCAACCATGCGCACTTCACCACGTTCATCAATATGAGTAAGATGTTCAGACATGTAAGTTCCTTTCAAAAATAAACTCTTCATTATGTGCCTACGAAATAACGCAGCCTCTTCGCATATCTATCCGCCAATTTGGCTCATTTTTCGCTCGGTTCCAATCTGCTCATGGTGGTCATCAGGTTTTGACCCAAGTGCATTAAAAAATATTTCACGCTGATCAGCTTCGTTGCCCTTGCGCAAAGCTTCGCGCAAGTCATGTTCGGCATCCGAAAATAAACACGGACGCAGCTTTCCATCAGCGGTAAGACGAAGGCGGTTGCATTCAGAGCAAAAATGGCGCGACATAGGGCTAATAAATCCAATAGTACCTTGCGCGTGGGGAAACATGAAATAGCGCGCAGGGCCCCAACCGATAGGCTTGACCTTGCCTGCTGGAATCAATTCAGGCAAACCAGCTGCCTGGGCTTGCTCATTAATAATCCCATACAGTTCTTCACTAGGAATAACATCTTCTTTTCCCCAACCTAAACCATCAATACCACCACTTTCGCCCACAGGCATATACTCTATAAAGCGCACATGCAAAGGGTGATCGATAGAAAGCTTGGCAAAATCAAGAAAATTCTGATTGAGACGACGCACGGTAACTGCGTTAATTTTAACGGGATTAAACCCTGCATCAACAGCCGCATGAATACCGTCAAGCGCCTGTTGCAATTCGCCACAACGAGTCACAAAGCGAAACTGATCAGCGTCAAGCGTATCTAACGATATATTTACTCGCGACAGACCCGCTTCCTTAAGCTGAGAAGCCATCTTAGGCAAAAGCACCCCGTTGGTGGTCAGTGACACGTTTTCAATTCCTGGAGTATGGGCAATATTGTGAATTAAATCCACAATACCTTTACGAACAAGTGGCTCACCGCCCGTCAGACGAATACTCTTAAATCCCAAGTCAGCAGCAACACGGACTGCTTGAACAATCTCTTCAATCCGCAAAATCTCAGTATGATGCATCTGCTGAACACCATGTTCTGGCATGCAGTAAATGCAGCGATAGTTGCAGCGATCTGTTACCGAAATACGCAAGTAATCAATAACTCTTCCGTGAGCATCTTTCATACTCGTTTCACCTCCCCTTGTCTAGTTTTACTCTAACTGCCTGCAAATTCATCATCTCATCTCAACTCGTTTCCTCGGTAAGGGTTCTATAAACTTAGTCCTCCGTCAACACGAGGCTACATATACGTTGTCGGGCGGGATATGAATCCATAGCTCATCACCTTCTTTTGGCAGGTTTTCCGCAGCCATCTTTGTTCTATCAACACGCCAAAACAAATGTTGATGCAAGTACTTCATTTCGTCATCGGTTCTCTCTACCACTGCTGCAGCACCTTCACAGCGGTCTAAAAAGCCCAACAGAACCGTTCGTTCAAAACGTGAATCGCTCACACGGTCGACGCGTACGCGATAGACATTGTCACCAGGGCCTTGCACTTGCCGAAGAAAACGAGCGCGCACGCCCAACGTTTTTACTTCTTGGGGAACCTCCGACGTCAAGCACACCTCAATTCCCCATTTAGGCAAACGAACACAGTGCGGATTTATATATTCCGCAGGAGTTGCATTCTTGCAGCCAGAAAGCTTAATGCCCGCCGTCGATTGCGGGTTGTTTACCAAGTCATCCCCCGTGCCCAACTCTACAATAGAGCCCGCTTCCACTACGGCGATACGATCAGAAAAGCGCAAGGCTTCATCTATGTCATGGCTTACATAAAGCACCGTACCCGAAAATGCATCAAAAAGGCTCACGAGATTTTGCTCAAGCACACTTTTTAAGTGTGCATCAAGTGCTGAAAACGGTTCATCAAGCATCAAGATTTCTGGACGCGCAGCCAGCATGCGCGCAAGAGCAACACGCTGCTGTTGTCCGCCAGAAAGTTGAGCAGGATAGCGTTGCTCAAAGCCCTCAAGTCCAAAGCGTTTCAATTCGCAAAAGACGCGATCCCTGCGATCACGTTTACCTACTTCACGCCCTATGCCAGCTCCTACATTTTCTGCTACCGTTAAATTAGGGAATAACATATAGTTTTGAAACAGTAACGCTGTTTTGCGCTCTTGAGGCGTTAGGTTAATATTGCGAGCTGAATCAAAAAACACACGGTCATTGACAACAATACGCCCTTCATCGGGCGTTTCTATTCCCGCGATACAGCGCAGCGTGACACTCTTGCCGCATCCTGAGGCTCCCAGAAATCCAAGGGTTTCGCTTCCTGCTTCAAAAAATACCTCAAGGGTAAATTCGGAAAACTGTTTTTTAATGTCAACAAGCAAACTCACGAGCGCCTCCTTTCTGCATCCTAGTTTTTACGCTGACGATACTTTGTTGTACGGTTACTTAGTACATTGATAAGTAGTATAACCACGAAACTAAAGACCAAAATAATGAACGTCCAGAATAAGGCCACGCTTGTGTTTCCGTTCATCCATTCAAAGTAGATGGCAATGGGGATGGTTCGCGTAACACCTAGATAGTTTCCCGCCAAGAAAAGCGTTGCACCAAATTCACCTAACGCACGGGCAAAAGCAAGCACCGTACCTGCTGCAACTGAAGACCATGACAAAGGAAGCATTAATTTGAAGAAGATTTTTGCATTTGACCATCCCAGCGTTCGAGCAGCATCAAGCATGTTAGAGTCAAGACTCTCAAACGCTCCCCGCGCACTACGATACATCAGCGGAAAGCCCACCACGACTGCCGCAATGACAGTTGCAGGCCAACTAAAGACGAGGGGAAATCCTACATCGATAAACCACTGCCCCACCGGGGTATTTTGCCCTAACAGCATGAGGAGCAAAAAACCGCATACTGTTGGAGGCAAAACCATAGGTATAGTAAATATGGTATCAGCTACGCTTTGGACGCGCTTAGACACCCGCAAGCTAAAATACGCAGCAGCCAAACCAAGGGTGAAAATAAAAATAATAGCGGCTCCCGTAGTCTTTAATGTTACCCACAAAGGAGACCAATCCACCTCTTCAAGAAAATTTCCCACTGCTGCGAGACCTTCTGCAGGCTGCTCAATCAACACAGCTTCTTGAGATACAATCTTAAAAAAATCTACATGAGTAGGTCGCAACGACGCATCGAGTGTTGGTATCGCTTGACTATCACCAAGAGATTCCCCACCGTTCGCTGAAGCGCCTACATCGCTGCTATCGTTAACGCTGATATAGTATTTTCCTTCGCTCACTTCGAAAGAGAAGCTATACGCAAGATCCTCAATCGTTACGCTTCTTTGATTTGTGAAATACCAAGGCACCTGGTCATCTACAATAATGCCTCCATTAACAGCATTATTGTCAAGCGCAATAACAGAGGCCTTCAAAGCTTCTTGAGTTACCTTATCCGAGATATCACACAAATCCTTAACAGATTCAGGCACATATACTAATACATATTCAGATGCGGCAACGGCAACCGCATAGTCATCAGTACTACCCTGATAATAACTATACCCCAAATACCGACCGTCAAGCTCACGGTCTGAACCTGTTTGCGCCCTACTAAAAGAATCTATAGCAAACAAAGCATTTTGAGCAGATGCTGCTTCACCACCTACAGAAACTTGCACTGAATCAAGCGAAACCGCACTGTCATGTACATACAATTCCTCGGTGTCGCTCGCAAAAGCACTACCAGAGAAGCAGACAGACAGTGCTACTGCTACCACTAAAAAAAGGCCAAGGAAAACCCCTAACCCACGCAGCGCGAGTGCTGATTTGTCACACAAGCTCAAAACCCCACTCCTGCCAAATCTTGATAGCTTCCTCACTACTAAATGCCCAAGTTAAAAAGGATTGAGCTTCTTGTGCGTAAGCACTGTCTGCGCATATTGCCGCAGGGTATAAAATAGTTTTGTGAGAGCTTGCCGGCGCCGACCCTACAATTTTTACGTTTCCAAAGCGATATACATCTGAGCTGTACACCAACGCCACATCGACGTCACCAGAATTAGCATACGAACACACATTGCCAACCGAAGAAGCCTCAATAATGTTCCCGTCAAGAGGAGTACCTTCAAATGTACCGCCCGTACCACTTGATTCTGGACCCAAGGCACCATCCAAATCAATCCAACAAGCAGGAGCGGTGGTTGAAAGAGCCTGTTTGGCGTAAGTGCCCGCTGGCACGCTGTCGTCCCCCACCGCAACCGAATAAGCTCCGGTAGCTAGATCTTCGAGCGAAACGGCAGCGATATCTTCATTATCGGAACCAGTAACGATAACTAATTGATTTGTAAACATATCAAAACGAGTTGAAGCATCAACATATTCGGCGTCTTGCGCTTTATTCATAGTAGATTCAGAAGCGGTAATTAAAATATCTGCCGAAGAGCCTGCACCTAACATTTCCACCAAGGTTCCTGAACCTTCATATTGCGTATCCAAAAATGCAATGTTAGAATTTTGCTGTGTATACAACGCTTGAACTTCATCAAGGGCTTTTGACATGGAGTTAGCTGCAAATATTTGAAGTTGAATTTCTGGCGAACCTGTACTATCACCATCAGAAGACACAGAGTTGCTACATCCCACAACGCAAATGAGGCTTCCTGCCACGAGGGCGAGCACCCCCACCAAAGCACAACGTTTTAGTATCCCCATAACCCCTCCACTATATAATGAGCAGTTTCTTTTATATTATTCTCAATCGTGAATAAAGTCAAGCAAGAATAATCGTAGAAAAACTTACAGAAAAGTAGACTGGTCTCACGAGTTAAGCTGCGAACAGCAACCCTCATACAGCTCATCAATCATCCACACGCGGATCGAGAACAACTTTATACCCCGTGAAGTCCGATGTGCTTTTTAAGCATTGCCTTGCGGTAAGACAAAGACAATATAGCTTTAACATGGAGTGGATTAGATTTATCCATGCGTCAACTCTACGACGCGAGTAGCAAGACGACGCGTAAGAGCAGGCGAATGAGAAACAAACACCATACCCATATCACACGCTTGTACCTCAGACACAAGAAATGTCCAAATTTGCGCTTGTGTAACGGCATCAAGCATCGTCGAAATTTCATCAGCAATAATATACTTTGGATTAGTGGTGAGGGCACGTGCAATACAGAAGCGCTGCAGCTCACCGCCTGAAAGCTCATGCGAATAACGTGACATCCATCTACTTTGAATCCCTAACCCCTCAATGACCTTTGGTGAAACTTCCCCTGCTTCTGCCAAAATATCACGCATGCGCAAGCGAGGGTCTACTGCCTTTTCAGGATGCTGCATAATAAGCTGAACAGGAGAAACTCCAGACATTGACAAGGGAGATCCATCCACCATGATACTTCCCAGCAACGGCTTCTCAAAGCCGGCAAGCAGGCGACAAAGCGTAGACTTTCCAAAGCCTGAAGGAGCCTGTAGGGCTACTCGCTCGCCAGGAGAAATCGCTATATTCATCTTGTCGAGAATAAGCTTGTCTTGCTTGTAACCAAAAGTGAGGTTATGGGCTTCAAGCATGATTATTCCCCTCGCAAGCATCGTTTTCACACATTTGATCTTCAAACATGCCGGTAGCAAAATCGTGTTCCGGCAACGCATGCCAAAGAGCTTTTGTAAACGGATGGTGTAGCAACTCGGGAGAAGCGAAATTCTCCACCGCAGTCTCTTCAACTACGGTTCCCTCTTTACAAACCGCCACACGGTCAGCCACTTTAAGGGCCAATTCAATATCGTGAGTAATAAGAAGCACCCCGCCACCTGCATCGGCAAAAGATCGAAAATCATCAAGAGCCTTTACCGCAAGCTCCAAATCAAGTCCTGGTGTTGGCTCATCGGCAACAATAAGTTTAGGGTCGTCCATAAGTGCACAGCAAAGCAACACGCGACGCGCCATGCCGCCCGACAGTTGATGTGGGTATAGATGCCCTGTCTGAACCGGCAATCCGTAGCGAGCAAACAGCTCTTTTCGCTTGCACACGCGCTCTTCTCGTGATGCCTGAGCATGGGAAAATCCCTCCACCTGACGACCAACCTTTATAAGCGGATTGAGGCTTTCAATGCTTTGTGGCACAAAAGCAATGCTTTGCCCCCGCACCTGAGCCAAAGAGTTCGCATCTTGCAATTCTCCCTCAAACCAAATACGCCCACGAACCGTTGCATTTGGCTCAAACAAGCCCATGACCGCGTCGGCAAGCAAAGTCTTACCTGAACCAGAAGCCCCCACGAGCGCCACAATTTCACCCACATGTACCGAAATACTGAGATTACTGATTACCTCAACTTCATGCTGCTTTGCCGTAAAGAACGATGCTTCATCATCATACATGCGAAAAGCGATGCTTAAATCTTCAACCTGCAACAAGTGATGTCCCTGTTCATGTTTTGAATCATAAGCATGTGAATGATGATGGTGAGTTACTGTACGTGTCATGACATTCCTCTATTCCTGCGAACTATGCGGATCCAAAAGCTTGCGCAAGTTTGACCCTGCCACATCAAAGAGCAACACAACCAACACCAATGCTAGGCCTGGAAACACTGCCAGCCACCACATACCAGCAGACAAATACCCCATGGATTCACTAAGAATAACACCGATAGCGGGCATTTCAGGAGGCAAGCCAAACCCTAAGAACGTAACAGCGGCTTCATGCAAAATAGCATGAGGGAATAACAACACCAGACCAACTAAGAACTGCGGCAACACATAGGGCATAACATGGTGAGTTGCTATACTAAAACGACTCTTACCAAGCTTGCGCGCCACTGCTACATATTCAGCATTTTTACATTGAAGAACTTCTGCGCGAATAACACGCGCCAGACTCGGCCAATGAGTTACTGCTACACCAATAGCTACTCCCCAAAAACCCTTGCCCAAGGCAAACGAAATCAATATCAATAAAACGATATGCGGAACACCCATCATAAGGTCAATCAACCAAGATATAACGCTGTCGACCTTTTTTCCTCCTAAAGCGGCAGCCGTCCCTAACACAAGCGCAATCAACGCAGAAACAATCGCAGCAAACAGTCCCACTAAAATACTAGTAGACAATCCTGCCAGCGTGCGCAAAAACATGTCGCGACCCATCCAGTCGGTACCAAAAAGATGACTTATGCTTGGGGGTAGATTTTTGATAGCAAAATCACTCTGTGCTGCCTGATCGGTTACGGCAATGCCCGCAAGCACTACTACCGCCAGCGCAACGAAGGCTCCCACGCATGCAATTAAGGTGAGTTTTCTATTTGCAATACGTTGCTTGCGAGGATGATACAAAAGCGGCGCCAGGGCTGGACGGATAAAACTTCTCTTCTCTTCCGCATCACCCCTCAGCTCTCCTTCATCTTCGTGGGCAGCGTGAGCTTGAATATAGCTACTTTCTTCTATCTCTTCACCAGTTGACGAAAAACAAGATTGAGCAGAGCAATCACGAGATGTACCGCTTATGTCATCTTCGCCGTCAAAATCACGAAGAGTGCCTACACGTTCAATCTCTGAAACAACCCTAGGCTGCTGGGAAATCTCTTGTGATCTTTTAAACAAGTTCACGACGTCCGCCTCTCATGCGCGGGTCAATGACGCCATACAATACGTTTACTAGTAAATTTCCGCCAAACACTAACGCAGCTGAAAACAAGGCAATACCGGCCAAAAGAGCTGCATCGCCACCCAGTCCCGCACTGACGGCCGCTTGACCTAGTCCGGGGTAAGAAAAAACCTGCTCTACTAAAACTGAACCACCAAATATTTCTGCTATAGACGCAAACTGCAGCGTAAGCGCCGGCAAGGCGATGTTGCGTAAACCATGATGCCTTAAGGCTGACCAGGTGCTTGAGCCGCGCGCACGAGCAAAGCGTACATAATCGCTCTCGAGTACATCGATGGTCTTTTCACGCGTATGAAGCGCAATATGAGCCACACCCACCACCGAGAGAGTAAGCGCAGGAAGTACGAGATGATGCAACATATCTGTCAAAGTAACATCTTCTGCCGATACTCCAAGTGGTACCGAAAAGCCAAAAGGAAACCATCCAAGCTGCACAGAAAACACCATGAGCGCAATTAGCGCTAGCCAAAAAGTAGGAACTGATGCCAATATAAAGCAATAGTACTTTACCGCACGATCCAAAAGATTGCCCCTGTTTGCACCAGCCATCACGCCAAGCACAAAGCCTAACACACCAGAAATTACCCAAGCTATTATCATCAAGGCAAGTGAGTTCAACGCCCGCTGCCCTATCACCTCTATCACCGGTTCGCCATAGCGAAGCGAAACGCCCAAATCTCCCTGAAAGACATCACCCAGCCAAACGAAATATCGCTCCCACCAAGGCACCCCAACATCCCAGTATTGCTCAAGCTGCGCAATCTTTTCTTCGCTCATGTTTGCATAAGCGCTTTGCCCCACTTGCGCCTGCACTGAATCTACTGGGGACGCACCTACCAGCAAAAAAACGACCACACTGACGCCTGCCATGAGCAAAACAAAACGCACTAACTGAAGTAGCACATATTTACCCGTAAATTGATACATATACGATTTGTATCCCTAGCTCCATGACCATGCATCAATATTATTTACCAGCGACCAGCCCTGACCATGCGGATGCAATTTTTGCTCTGCAATCATTAAACCTTCTTTCACAAAATACAAATGCTCAATATTGGCAAACCAGACCCAAGGAGCATCTCCTTCGGGAGCAAAGCCAACACTGCCATCCCACTGCGCCTTTTGGTAAAGCTCATAGGAATCTTCAACATGAACCTGTGCGAGCGCTTCATCAAAATAGGTATCTACTTGATTGTTTTCATACAGCGCATAGTTTGCTGAGCCAGCCGAATAATGTAGGTTATATACTTCAAGCGGAGAATTAGACCCCCATCCCCACAAAACAGGATTACTAAACTGTTGCACGTATATGTCGTCCCAGCTTGCACCCTTTACAGAAACTTCAATTCCTAGCGAGCTCATCTGATTAGAAAACTCCACTGCAAGAGCCTGACGCACCGTATCTCCTACATAGTAATACAAATCAAACGATGCACGAACACCTTCTTTTTCGCGCACACCATCTGAACCCTGAATCCAACCTGCCTCTTGCAAAAGCTTTTGCGCATAAGCAATATCAGTTGAACATTTCATATCATTTGAAGACCACGGCATACCATCGCACACACCGTATGCAACGCTACCATATCCATCCAGCACATTTTTTATGAGCAAATCTCGGTCAACGCCATAGTTGATAGCATGACGAATTGCTAAATCACTTGTCACCACATTGCCTGCCTCGTATTCAACATCAGCGCGCACTACTTTGTCGCTTGGTATACCAACCGGCAAAGAAACGCCCCGCGAATCAACGCTTGCACAACTAAGCAATTCATAGCTTTGCGGCTGATTGCCAGCAAACGTAGCAGACGTATATGCCACATCAATTTGACCTGATTGTGCACCAGCTAGGGATGCATCCTCCTCCATAAATACCACTACCACACGCTGCATCTGGGGAGCCTTACCATAGTAAGTTGGATTTGCGCTTAAAATTACCTGTTGACCCCTATCCCATTGCTCAAGTACATAGCGACCCGATCCAATAGGATTACTGCCGTAATTATCATCATAGGCATGAGCAGGCACAATGCCCATAACTGCAAGGGTATACAACAGTGCGTTGAACGGTTTTTTCAAGTGAATTATTACGGTGGTGTCATTGGGGGCTTCGGCAAAATCAACCATAGTTAAATCACATTCAGAAGCAGGGGTGCTTAAAATTCCCTGAATAGTAAAAACTACATCGCGCGCTGTTAGCGGCATTCCATCAGAGAATGATACATCATTGCGAAGATCAAAAGTCCACGTCAAACCGTCTTCAGTAACACTATAGGCAGTTGCTACATCATATTCAAATTCCATATTGGCATTAGTGGTGATTAACGTAGATTGGATGAGCGGTTCATGCATATGCCCGCCACAACCCCATGAAACAAGAGGGTCAAAGCCTGCCGTAGGCTCTGAAGAAAGAGACATTGATACAATAACTTGATTAGGCAAATCTCCCGACACTTCTCCACCTGAAGATTCGGTCACATCATCTTGAGAACATGATGTTAACAACCCCGCCCACGATAATGTTGCCATGCCCACTGCAGAGATTTTGGCAAAATTTCGCCGTGACAATACCGTCATGTACATACCCTTCTCTCTAAGGCAGCAGAAATCACTGCACCTCGTGTTACGAATTATATTTTCGTAACATACTTTAGCATAATCTCTTGTATTCAGTGTTACGAATTCTATTTTCGTAACTTTATCGGCAAGTGGCTCCGTCTTGCTTTATTGCGAAAATGCTCATCTCTATTAACTGACTCCCGCACACCACCTAAACTCAGCGCCAAAACAGCAGCAAGGCTTGCCTTGGAACCTTTCCGCTGCATTATAGGCTGATAACCAACCTATCAGGCAGAGGCACTCCGTATCGATACACTTCCACCTAAACTATGGGAGCTTCCCCTGTTTCTAAAACATGCATCAAAGCTGCCTCGTCGAGCACGGGCACACCCAGTGCAACCGCTTTATCATACTTGCTCCCCGCCGCCTCACCAGCAACAACAAAACTTGTTTTCTTAGAAACGCTTCCAGAAACCTTCGCTCCACGCGCTTTGAGCTGAGAACCTGCCTCATCGCGCGTCATGCCGCTTTCAACTAAACTACCCGTAAGCACAAAAGTTAAGCCATCGAGTGTTTGTTCAAGCTGATTATCCGACGAATCATTCGGCGCACACAGTGTTAATCCTTGTGTTTTTAGCTTCTCCAACACAACCATATTATCGGGAGTGCGGAAAAAGTCATAGACGCAGCGCGCAATCTTAGGGCCAATACCATCAATAGCCGCCAAATCTTCTTCACTAACTACCATGAGTTCATCTATCGAGGGATACGTCGCCACCAAAAGCTCACCCATCGTTTTTCCCACATGGCGAATCCCTAGACCAAACAAAACGCGCTCAAAAGGGCGCTGGCGGCTCTTATCGATAGCGATCACCAGTTTTTTAGCTACCGTAGAACCCAGGAGAATAGATTCTCCTGCTTTATTTTTACGACCCATGTCCAAATTTGACAACTCAGATTCATTAAGCGTATAAAAATCTGCGACATCAACCAAACGCCCACTCTCAACTAGGCGCGAAACAATCTCTTCACCCATTCCCTCAATATCGAGAGCACCTCGTGCTGCCCAATGAAGCAAGCGCTCAAGCGCCTGCGAAGGACAATCGATTGCAATGCAACGAAAATCGACTTCACCGCCTTCGCGAACAACGGGACTACTGCAACTAGGACACACCTGAGGCATCTTCCAAGTAGAGGCATTTTTAGGACGCAGTGACAAGACGGGGCCTAAGATCTCGGGGATGACATCGCCTGCTTTTCGAATAATAACCGTATCACCCACGCGCACATCCTTGCGCAAAATCTCATCAATATTATGAAGCGTTGCGCGCGATACGGTTGACCCGGCAACCAAAACAGGTTCAAGCTCGGCAACGGGAGTAAGCTTTCCCGTGCGACCAACCTGTACCGTAATATCATGCAAGAGCGTGGTTTTTTCTTCAGGGGGAAACTTAAAAGCGATTGCCCAACGCGGCGCTCGTGAGGTAAACCCCATTGCCTCTTGTTGAGCAAACGAATCAACCTTAACCACCACACCATCAATTTCATAGGGCAGAGTTTCTCGCAAATCAATCGCTTGCTTACAAAACTCATGCACCTCTTCAGCCGAATTACAAAGCTTAACGTCTGGATTTACGTGAAAACCTGCGCAGTTAAGCCACTGAAGCAACTCCCCTTGTCCCTGCGCCTCAATTGCTTGCTCATTTGCTATTGCGTACACAAATGTTGACAGGTCGCGACTGGCGGTTACTAACGGATCTTTTTGGCGAAGACTACCTGCTGCAGCGTTGCGCGGATTAGCAAACGCTGGTTTCCCTTGTGCTTCTGCTGCTTCATTGAGCGCCTCAAAGCTTGATTTTGGCATGTATACCTCGCCGCGAAGTTCCAGGGAATGTTGCTCTTCAATAATTGCAGCCATGCCTTGCTCACGCAGACGCAAAGGAATGTCCTTTACGGTGCGAATATTAACACTCACATCCTCGCCCGTTGTTCCATCACCACGCGTGGCTGCCCTCACAAACCGCCCGTCTTCATAGGTAAGAGCAATGGAAGAGCCGTCAATTTTTAATTCGCAACATACGGGAACGAAACGACCAAATGCTTCCTTTACCCGATTAAGCCAAGCATCAAGCTCGCCAAAATCCATAGCATTATCTAAAGAATACATACGACGCTCATGGCGAACAGGTACAAACTGCTCTCCTAAATAGCCACCCACACGCTGAGTAGGACTACTAGAATCAATTAACTCTGGATGGGCATTTTCTAATTCACGCAGCTCACGCATAAGAGAATCAAACACAGCGTCAGAAACCTCAGGCGCATCTTGTGCATAGTATAAGTAGGTATGATGCTCTATTTCGCGACGCAATAAATCAATACGCTGCTCGAGGTTCTCCGTTAACTTTTCCTTATGTAATGCATTAACGGACTCGCTCGGTTCGTCAATAATTTGCATCTGATTATCTAGCATACCAACTCGCCACCTTAGTTATATACAAAAAGCCCCGCATTTTGCAGGGCTTTTATTTTTCTTCGTTGACTATACTGCGCCCCTCACTTTTGTGAGTGCCTAGTTTAAGCTACCAGGTTCTTTCCGGCGCTCCAACCGTAAAAAATAAGAGAGAAACCACGCATTAATACAAATGCTGCCAAAAAGAAACTAAACGATACCGGAGACACAAAGAATAAAATACCGCACAGTGTACTCACGATGCCTGAAAAAAGCATCCAGCCCCATACGGCCGGTGCAATTTGACGCATTTTAACCGCTGCAACAATTTCAACAATGCCAAATAGTACGAAACCAGCACCTACTAGCCATGGAATAGTTACTGCCAACGCTAAGGGATGAATAAGCAACATAAGACCCACCAAGATGTCCAGGATTGCATAAGCAATCATCCACCAAGACACCTCCATGCTCTTGCGAAGTCTTACGTACCCAACAATATCAAAAACACCCGCTACCAAAAACCCGGCTCCAGCCATAATGGTAATAGTTACCAACGTTACTCCCGGCGCAATGAGAACGAAGAATGCGCATGCTATGAGGAGCACCCCCATCACCACAAGACTCCAGTCATGCTTTTTTGCCGACTCCATCTCGACTCCTTTCGAAAAATTTTAGGCATACAAAATGCCCCTAGTCTCTATTTTACCCCAAACGTTACTAAAGAACTTTCTGCTCTGCAAACTACTAGATAAATTGTTATTTTTAACTTTTTAGCGACAGTATTGCGAGCGGAATAGCGGCAATCACCTCTTGAGCGGTTGCACAAATGGGCGTATAGAGCCTGCCCGCTTCGCAACCTGCACGCGCATGAAGCGTTGTTGCCAAAACACAGGCATCAAACACTTCGAGTCCCTGCGCTAACAAAGAACCCAGCATACCTGCAAGAATATCCCCCGTTCCAGCCTTCGCCAAAACCGATGTTCCTTCATTCATCACCACAACGGCTTCCCCGTCGGATATATAAGTTTGAGGCCCTTTAAGCACCACCGTTACCCCATAAGCCAGAGAAAGCAAGCGCGCGAGCGCCTTAGGGTTACCCGTAGGAAGATTATATTGTCGCGCGAGCACTGAGGCTTCCCCCTCGTGCGGCGTCAACACAGTACTCTGACCAGCCAAAAAACGCTCCTGCAGCAATTGAGCGCCTTCAGCACTTGCCAGCGAAGCAAGCGCTCCACCATCAACTACCACCGGCGCAAAAGCATGGGTTAACACGTTGCGAACACAAAGAGCGCTCTCCGCACTCTCAGAATCAAAGCCACTTCCAAGAACATACGCGCATGGCTTACTTTTTGAGAAGCATGGGAAAGATGTACTCTCTAGCGCACTTCGTGGTCTCACCACCAGCGAATAACTTGCCGCCTGAACCAACGCAACAACACTGCTATCCGTAAACACTTCCGTATAGCCAGCACCCATACGTTCACTTGCGCACGCTGCAAGACAAGCTGCTCCTGGGTAGCGAGCACTACCCACCACAGCAATCACTTTTCCCCGTGAGTATTTGTGCGCATCGTGCTGAGGAAACGGCAAAAGATCATGAAGTCTTTTTGCTGAATATTCGCTCACTTTTTTCATTGGCGGGCTTACTAAGCTGAAGGATCTTGACGAAGAGGCTCATCGATATCGTCAAGCATTCCTCGCACTTCCTTGAATTGCTTTGCCAATTCTTCCATAGGATCCACCCGTTCTTTTTTTACACGCACCGACTCTTGAGTAATAGCCATAGCGCATGCCACCGCATCAGTATGCGTATAAGAAAGAGAGAGCGGAAGTTCACAAACTCCTTGTTCTTGAGCAATCTCTTTAGCACATCCCGTTAGCACTACATAAGGACGACCTTTTGACGTACGACGTACCTCAATATCACGCACACTAATACCTTGGGTAAACCCCGTTCCGAGCGCTTTTACAACCGCTTCTTTTGCAGCAAAACGCGTAGCGTAATGAATTTCAGGAGCAGCAGTAGCATCGCAGTAAGCTTGTTCGGCTTCGGAAAAGACACGAGTGCGAAAACTTGGAGTTCTCTTCAAAATTGCTCTCATGCGCGCAATCTCAACTATATCCACACCCAGTCCTACCGCGCCTTCGACCCCAGCAAATGCGGTGTCTTCATGATTAGCTGTTGCGTCTTGCGTCACAGATAACACCCTATTCTACCGTTACGCTCTTTGCCAAATTACGAGGTTGATCAACATCACAACCACGCTCTATCGCAACCTCGCGGGCAAACATCTGCAGCGGCACGCTCGCGGTAATGGCAGAAAACGCATCGCGAACTTTGGGGATATATATTACATGGTCTGCATGACGTTTTATCTCTTCGTCTCCTTCGGTTGCAACAGCTATCACCATTGCACCACGCGCACGGCTTTCTTGAAGATTAGAAATAAGCTTGTCATACACAGGACTCTTTGTCGCCACCGCAATCACAGGGAAGCCATCATCAAGCAGGGCAATAGGTCCATGCTTCATCTCTCCCGCTGCGTACGACTCGGCATGCAAATAGCTGATTTCTTTAAGCTTTAAAGCGCCTTCGCAACTAATGGCTGAACCAATGCCGCGTCCCACAAAAAGCGCGCTAGGAGCACTCTTGCAAGCCCGTGCAGCTTCTTCAATGGCGCGCGTATCGGATAAAATGTGCTCTACTTGATCTGCCGTGTCTGCCAGCTCGCGGAAGAGTAAACGAATCTGATTCATCTTGAGCTTGCCTTTTGCTTGTGCCAAAAGCATGGCCAATAGCGTTAAACTCACCACCTGACCCAAGAATGATTTAGTAGATGCAACGGCAATTTCTTTGTTTGCCTTAGTGTAAATAACCCCATCGCTTTCACGCGCTACAGGGCTACCGACAACATTCGTAATGCCAAAAACGCGTGCACCTTTCACGCGTGCATCACGGATAGCTGCCAAGGTATCAGCCGTTTCACCCGACTGAGACACCGCCACAACTAAAGTAGTAGGTGTGATAATAGGATTACGATAACGGAACTCACTTGCCACTTCAACTTCGGTAGGAACGCGAGCCCAGCCTTCGATGAGATTTTTAGCTATAAGACCAGCATGATAGCTAGTTCCACAAGCAATAACATAGACGCGATCAATCAGGTTGAGTTCTTCTGCAGAAAGGTCTAATTCGTCAATAGCAAGCGCGCCATTAACCAATCTCCCCGCAAGCGTATCACGAATAACCCGAGGCTGTTCATGGATCTCCTTAAGCATAAAATCGGGGTAGCCGCCTTTTTCAGCAACATCCAAATCCCAATCAATATGAGTAATTTCAGGATCAAAACACTCGCCATATGCATTAAAAAACTCAGCGCTATCTGGCGTAAGTTTGGCCATTTCTTCATCTGCCAACACCACAACGTTACGCGTTGCTTCGATTACGGCAATAATATCTGATGCCACATAAGCACCATCTGTCGCCAAGCCAACTACCAAAGGAGAATCTTTGCGCATTACAATAAGCGTGCTTGGATCATCTGCGCAGGTAACAACAATGGCATAAGCTCCCACTAAATAACTTGCTGCTTCACGAACCGCTTCCATCAAATCAACGCCATCGCGATAGGCACGCTCAATCAGATGAGGGATAACTTCGGTATCTGTCTCGCTAATAAAGGTATGCCCTTCGGCTTGAAGCTCTTCACGCAGCTCAGCAAAATTTTCAATAATACCATTATGAACCACCGCAATACGTCCATCGCATGATACATGAGGATGTGCGTTTGCTTCGCTGGGACGACCGTGTGTTGCCCAGCGCGTGTGACCAATGCCGCAGGTACCTGTATAGTCGAAATGCCCTAACGTGTGCTTAAGGCTTTCAACCTTACCTTTGCGATGAACAACTTCAAGCTT
>CAYJGC010000028.1:6093-19683 GCA_964369725.1 uncultured Eggerthella sp. | reverse complement strand
AAGCCAGACTGCTTTGACGTGCTCCTGGTTTCTTTTCGCAAAGTCTCTGTCCTGCAGGCTATGTGCCTGAGTTGCTTTGGAGGATAACCCTTTTACGTTTCTGTTCTAAAGCAGTGTAAAATAGATACAGGCAGACGAATTGTTTGCGCATGGGGCGATTCCTCGACAGCGATAGAGGCTATTGCAAAAGTTGCACCATTGGCGCGTTTTGCGGGTAAAACTTGGGGTAAAGTTGTATCTTTAGCTTTGGCGCTGGACAAAATTTTGAAGGAGAATGATGAAGGGCATAATTTTAGCGGGTGGGTCCGGTACGCGACTATACCCAATCACTAAGGCCGTTTCAAAACAATTGCTACCCATTTATGATAAGCCACTCATCTACTACCCTATGTCTGTCCTTATGCTCGCAGGCATTAGAGAGGTCTTGGTTATTTCAACCCCTACTGATATTGGTGGATACAAAGAACTGTTTGGTGATGGCTGCAGTATCGGAATGAACATAAGTTATGCCGTTCAAGAACAACCTAACGGTTTAGCAGAAGCCTTTATTTTGGGAAAAGATTTTATTGCGGATGATTCAGTTGCGCTTATTTTGGGGGACAATGTTTTTCACGGGCAAGACCTAACGCGTATCCTTAATCAGGCTGAAGAGCGCATAGAAAAAGAGGGCGGCGCCGTGGTTTTTGGCTATCCTGTTAAAGATGCCAGAGCTTTTGGTGTTGTGGAATTTGATGGCGATATGCGCGTTATTGGGATAGAAGAGAAGCCTACGTCTCCCAAAAGTAATTATGCTGTGCCGGGACTCTATTTTTACGACAATAAGGTGTGCGACCTCGCATTAGAAGTAAAACCGTCAGATCGGGGAGAGCTTGAGATCACTTCGATTAACAACGCTTATTTGGAGCTTGGGGAGCTTAAGGTCGAGCTTTTGGGTCGTGGTATGGCATGGCTCGACACGGGTACGCCAGAGGCTTTATTGAAGGTTTCCGAATATGTTGAGGCGGTGCAGTCTACGCAAGGTTTCTATATCGCTTGCTTGGAAGAGATTGCCTATCGCCGAGGTTTTATTACTGCTAAACAGCTTGCCACGGTCGGAGATTCCCTTAAAAAGACTGCGTATGGTCAGTATTTGCTTTCTATTCTAGACGAAGAAAAATAGGCGTGCTGTTGCGAAGCTTTCTCGAATTTTAAAGAAATGCGGCTTTCTTGGTGTAGAGCGCTTGTGTGCCGCTTTTGGAAGGCCGTTTCGCTTCTTGCTTTACGTAACGATTTAGTTGCAACTGTGCTACGATAAATCGTTGCAGTATTTTTCAAGAAGATTCTGAAGGAATTGTATGGGTTTGGCGGCAAAAATCAAAGAGCAAGAGAATAAAGTACGCGAATGGGAAGGAAGCAGCCCAAAGCGCAAGCGAGAAATGTACTGGGGATTCTATACGTTTGCTTTTATAGTGACTGCCTTTGTGGTGCTGTTTGTGTATCCCTCAAACGGTCGTTCTCTCGTTTGGAGCGTGGATGGCCTTGAGCAGTATTATCCCTTTTTTGTCTATGAAGGGCAGTGGCTGCGCCAGATTTTTACCTCATTAATCTCTGGCGAAGGCTTACAAATTCCTCTTTGGGTGCATGAGCTGGGCTACGGTATGGATGTTCCTTCAACATTGGATACCTTCTTTGATCCCCTTAATCTTCTTTCAGGACTGTGCCCAGAGCGGTATTCTGAATATCTATTCCAGTTTTTGGTAGTGTTTCGTTTGTATCTTGCCGGTATATCGTTTTCGCTCTTTGCTTTCTGGTTTAGGATGGGTCGTTTTCAAACGCTTATCGGTGCTCTGCTGTATGCGCTTTGTGGGACGGCAATGGCGGTGGCATTTTGGCCTGCGGGCGCATGGCCGTTGGTGCTGTTTCCTTTGTTATTGTTAGGCGTTGAAAAGGCTCTTGATCACAAAGGGCCGCTTCTGTTCATAGGTATTACTGCAGCGTTTTTTATCATTTCGTACTATGCCTCGTATGCGGCGTGTCTCTTATTGGTTCCCTATTGTGCTCTACGTGTATTTCAGACTAATAAAACTGTGACTGCGAAAAAGTTTATTGGATGGACGTTGAAATTTGTAGGCTTCTTGCTTATTGGTATGATGATTGCTGCGTTTGCTTTGGTGCCTTCGTTGGTCGGTCTTTTAGGATTGGACCGTTTAACCGAAGCACATGTCGACGTCCCTTTTCTCTATTCATTTTCTTACTATGTGTCGGTAGTTGCAGGCTTTGTGAGCATATCTGAAGTAGGGAGTGACTGCTACATAGGGTTTGGCGGAATTGCCTTTTTCGCCTGTGTGTTGTTGTTTTTAGACCGCGGGAATCATCGCACCCTTAAAGTTGCTTTCATTGTTATGACGCTTATGATTATGTTGCCTTTTGTGGGTAGTTTATTCAACGGGCTTAACTATGCTACGAATCGGTGGGTGTGGGCATATGCTTTAGTAGTAGCCTTCATTGTGGCAAAAATGGTTCCTCGTTTGCTATCTTTAGATAGACGCGAAGTAAAGGTGCTTGTAATCGCTTCGGCGGCATATCTCGTTTTCATTTTTGCATTTGGCTCAACAAGAACGGAAAAAGTTATTGCGGCATGCTTGATTCTGATGCTTGCGTTGTTTGTGTTGTCGCAACAAGGTCTTTCAAGTCGTGCGCGTAAGGCAAGCCTGTCCTTTTGCCTTATAGCGGGATTGACGGTTAACATGTTCTATTTTGTTTCGCCCGATGAAGGGGGGATTGGAGGAAGCTCTTCTCCTATAGGGTCGCTTTACTCTAAGCTCACCGTGGATTCGCCTAACAAGCTTGTTGAACAGATTGAAGACGACTCCGTATGGCGCTACGATGCGTCGCCTACTGCTACGGTTCGCACACGCAATGACAGTTTGGTGCTGGGTCTTAAGGGAATTGATTTCTACAACTCTACGTATAATAGTTACATTGATCAGTTTCATAGGGAGGTAGGTCTAGCAGATTCAGGTTTTAATTTTTCCTACAAGAATCTAAAAGGTCGCGCAGCTTTAGAGGCTCTTGCAGGGGTTAAGTATTACTTGATGCCGAGTGCTAGTAGCGAGCTACCTGCTTACAATTATGCTGACCCTAATTCGGTTGTATCAACGGGAAGAGCGCGCGGTGTTGACTATGCTGTTTTTGAGAGTTCCGCAACGCTACCCTTGGCATTTACCTATGATACGTATATTCCTCGTACAGAATACGAAGAGATGACGCCTATTCAGAGACAAGACGCTTTGTTGCAGGGCGTGGTTTTGGAAGATTCTTCGCTGACTGAAAGCACCCTCAACCTCACCGCTCAAACGCTTCCTGCTACAGTTTCTTCAGCGCAGGGTCTTGTGATAGAAGACGGATTCATTCGCGTTACTAAGCCTAATGCGACACTGCAGCTTATGTTTGAAGGTTTGCCAAATTCTGAAACTTACGTATATGCAGACGAACTTACCTATGAACCGCAATCGCCGCTGCAAGCAGCGGAGAAAAAAGCGCGTCGGGGAATGTCATGGTATCAGACAGCGTTTTTGTATAAGCAGAATTTGGAATGGACGGCACCAACGCATTATTCAATTTCCATGACAAGTGACAAAAACCCGGTGGCGCGTAATATAAACAACACCAATAGCACTCATCATATGTATGGTGGCAAGTCTGACTGGTTGGTGAATTTAGGGTATTCCGAAGAGGCGCAAAGCACCGTAACGCTCACGTTTAGGGAGACAGGGATATACAACTATGACGAACTCTCAGTTATCTGTCAGCCCCTGGAGACGCTTAATAGCTACATTGACGAGCGCAGTGCAGACCCGGTAGAGAACCTTGCGTTTGGCGTAAACGAAATTACGGCATCGGTCAAGACGGAAGAGCCCCGCGCTCTGTATTTTAGTGTGCCTTATTCCGAAGGATGGCGTGCAACCGTTGATGGCGAAGAGGTTGAAATTAAGCGAGCAAATACGGGATTCATGGCAATCGAACTTGAGCCGGGTGAGCATTCGGTACGACTTGATTACATGAGTCCGGGACTTTTGCCCGGGTTGGCATTGAGCTGTGCGGGTCTTGTTTTGTTTGGGATTTGCGCGTTTGTTTCGCGCAGAAATATAAAGCATGGAAGCAGTGAGGCTCCGCTTAAGGGGAGTTGCCACATCGAGCAGGTTCAGCAAGCAAGTGATGTAAAGGGGGATGCGTGAGCAAGTCGCTTGAAAAAACACCTTATGAAAACAGGGTAGCAATACTAGGCTCGATGCATGAGTTTGTTCAGCTGGCTCAAAAGGCAACCAGTCGTGGCTGTGAAGTTATGGTAGTCGATGGATATCCCGAAGGCCCCGCGCGACAATATGCTCACAAATCGATAGTTGCCTCCATTTTTGATACAGAAAAGCTCGCTGCTTTGTGTTGCGAGTATAAGGCAGATGCACTAATCACAGCATTTTCTGACTTGCTGTTTGAGGAGGGTTGTAAGATTGCTCACGCTGCTAATCTCCCTACTGCCTGTTCTCTGAATCACTTGCCGTATCTGCGTGATAAACGCCTTATGAAAGAAATGTTTGAAAGCCTGCAGGTTCCTTTTGCCAAAAGTCTCGTCGCGCCTTGCGATGATATTGTTGCTGCTTGTGAAAAGCTGACTTTTCCGTGTGTCGTGAAACCTGTTGATGGATACGGTTCGTACGATGTGTATAAAATTGCCGACGTGCAGGCTGCGCGCCGCATAGAGCAAGAGCTTGCTGCTCGAAAGCAGTCTTTAGGCGATATGCTGGTGGAGCACTATTGCGATGCGTATGAATTCAATATGCTCACATGGGTTGTTGGTGGGCAAGTTTCAGTAATATCCATTGCGGATAGAGAAAAAACGTCTCCGGACAATAATGGGTTGCCGTATGTGAGTCGTATTGTTTACCCCAGTCGTTATAGCGAAGATGTTATTGAAGAAGCGCAGGCATATGCGCAGCTCATAGTGTCGTTTGTGGGTATTGAAAACGGCCCTTTGTGCATGCAATTTTTCTGGTCGCCCGAAACAGGCATGAGCGTGTGTGAGGTTGCAGGACGCGTGTTTGGTTATGAGCATGAGTTGCTTGAATACGCTTGCGACCTGTCCGTTGAAGACCTCTTGCTTGATAGTGCCCTCAAACCCGAAACGCTTGGTGAGCGAATTGCGCAACACGATCCTCTGTCTATGCCGCGCTATAGCTGCGGACTGTATTTTCATGTGATGGAAGGTGTCGTGGGGTCACTTGCGGGAGCAAAAAAGACATTCGGGGCTCCTTGCGTTAAAGACGGCTTGTTCTATTATAATGAAGGCGAAATGGTGCACAATGGACGAGGCGGTCGTCCTTACGGAGCGCGCGCGTTTCTGGTATGCGACACGCGTGAACAGCTAGATAAAGAGTCTGCGCGAATATTTGCAGAATTCTCCCTAAAAGACGAACAGGGAAGAGAGCTTATGCTTCCTAGTAAATTGCCGGTATATAAAGGTGAGCCAGGTTTAGTAGGTAAAGAAAAGGAGCTTACAGTATGAAGGTGTCGGTAGTGATTCCTTGCTACTATTCTGAGCGTATGATTGCAAACGTGGTGAATCTGACGCGTGAAGAGTTGACGCACGCGGGTTATGACTTTGAATTTATTTTGGTTAATGATGGCTCAAAAGATGGCACCTATCGTAAGATTTGTGAACTTTCTTCCCAGGATGCGCGTGTAAAAGGAATTGACCTTATGCGCAATTTTGGGCAACACAATGCCATTATGGCAGGATTGACGCAGGTTACGGGCGATGTGGTATTGTTGATGGACGATGACATGCAAACGCATCCTTCTCAATGTTTAATTATCTTGGAAGCTTTGACAGATGAGGTAGATGTAGTATTCGCCACCTACCGTCAGCATCGGGAAAGTTGGTTTCGCCGTCTTGGGTCACGTTTTGCTATGTGGAGCATACATATCCTTGCGGGGTGTCCTAAAGGTATAACGGACAGTAATTATTTTGTCATGCGGCGTTGCGTCAGCGATGTCTTAGTTGAGTATTCAAGCGCGTCGTTGTATATTCAGGGACTCATATTTCGCACTACGGATCGTTTGGCAAATGTGGAAGTGGAGCATTTTGAGAGAGCGGAAGGTTCGTCGGGCTACACGTTAAAGAGCCTCATTCGCCTCTGGTCAACCATTTTCAACTTCTCGGTTATTCCTTTGCGAGCGGCTTCGGTTTTGGGCGGCCTTATGGGCTTGGCTGGCGTTGGTGGTGCGGTTACATTGCTTGTGCAACGCTTGTTTGACCCGACCATGCAGCTTGGCTGGGCTTCGACTATGGTAACAATCTTGGTATGCTCGGGAGTGGTTCTCATGTCTTTAGGAATTGTGGGGGAATACATTGGTAGGTTGTTTATGACCGTCAACAAAAACCCGCAGTACCTTATTCGATCCTCGAGCGAAGCAAGTCGCGCAAATAGTAAGGACGACTCATGCTAACAAAACAGATAGGTACTTTGGACACGCCCTGCTTTGTGTTTAATGAAGAGGAATTGCGATCTAACTTTGCAACATTCCAAGCGGCTATACAGAATGCATGGAGTAAGGATTCTCGGGTAGCGTATTCGATAAAGACCAATCCGCTTCCTTGGATTCTTGAAGTGGCGCATGCATGCGACTGTATGGCGGAAGCTGTTTCCGATGAAGAGTACGAATTGGCACAAGCGTGCGGCTTTATGCCCGAAGAAATTGTCTTCAATGGACCAGTTAAGAGCGAGAGGGCGTTTTTGCGCGCGCTCAAGCAAAACAGCATGGTAAACCTTGATTCGGCGCGTGAGCTGCGCTGGTTAAGCGAAAGCGTGCAGCAAGACCCTTCATACGTGCGAGAAGTGGGATTGCGCATTAATATTGACCTAGAGTCCTTCGTTCCCGGGGAAACCATCAGCGGTGAAAGAGGAGGACGCTTTGGTTATTGCTACGAGAATGGCCAGGCAAGTGAGGCTATTGTAGCTCTTCAGACTCTTGGCGATGCCGTTCGTATTACGGGGTTGCACATGCACGTTACAACATACTCAAGATCAATCGACGTGTACCGCGTTCTTGCGCGCCATGCGGTTGAAATTGCACGTAAGCATAGCCTGGAGCTTGATTATGTGGATATAGGAGGAGGCTTTTTTGGTGGAGGGTCGGCTAATGTTGGCGCATATGAAACCTACGCAGAAGCGATTGCCCAGGAGCTTTCTGTAACATTTGACCCCAATCATACTAAGCTTATTGTTGAGCCTGGTGGTGCAGTGGTATGTACGCCGGGTTATTACGCGGGACGTATCCTTGATGTAAAAGATACTACCTATGGTCGTTTTGTTACGACCGATCTTTCTCGAGTAAATATTGACCATGAAATGAAAAAGGAGTCGTATTGCTATGAGATTTTGCCTTGCGACAACACATCCCGGGCAATACTTCCTCAGCAGGTAATATGTGGGTTTTCTTGCATGGAAAGTGATAGGCTGTGTGTACTTGAAGAGGAACAAGAACTTTTTGAGGGCGACCTTATGGTTATAAAAAATGCAGGAGCCTATTCACTTTCTTTTACACCAGGATTTTTTATTCGTTATGCGCCGAGAACCTACGCGTATCAAAGCAACGGAGAACTTGTTGAAGTGGGTTTTGCTTCATGGAGACCAGAAGTAGGTGCACGATAATGATTGTTTTCAATGAACCGCCGCGCGTCCCCCAGGCCTATGAGTACTTGCGCCACGCTATCGAGAGTGGCAACATTTGCGGAGATGGTGCGTTTACTAAGCGCTGTCATGGGTGGATAGAGCAAACAACAAAATCCCAAAAGTCGCTGCTGACTCCCAGTGGGACAGCAGCACTTGAGATGGGGGCATTACTTTGTGGTATAAAGCCTGGTGATGAAGTAATCTTACCTAGTTTTACCTTTTCAACAACGGCTACCGCCTTTGTTCTTGCGGGAGCAAAGCTTGTGTTTGTCGATGTTGACCCCTTAACCATGAATATTGATGTGCGCTGTATAGAGCAGGCCATCACTCCTCGAACGCGCGTTGTGGTGCCTGTTCATTATGCCGGTATGGCGTGCGACATGAGTGCGATTATGAGTCTTGCGCAGAGTCATAACCTTATGGTGGTTGAAGATGCGGCACAAGGCGTCATGAGTAGCTACAACGGTCAAGCTTTAGGTACGTTTGGGGATTTCGGCTGTTTTTCATTCCATGAAACAAAAAATTATTCTATGGGCGAAGGTGGCGCTTTGCTTATTCGCGACGAAAAGCATAATGAGCCTGCAGAGATTATGCGTGAAAAGGGCACCAATCGTTCGCGCTTTTTACGCGGACAGGTGGATAAGTATACGTGGGTTGATTATGGTTCGAGTTATCTGCCCAGTGAACTAAATGCAGCGTTTTTATGGTCGCAGCTTGAGATAGCCGAAGAGATTAACCAAAACCGTTTAGCCACATGGAAAGCCTATTATCAGGCTTTTGCTCCCTATGCAGAAGCAGGCTTGTGTGAGCTTCCTTTTGTGTTGCCGGAATGCGAACATAATGCTCATTTGTTTTATCTCAAGTGTAGAGACCTTGAGCAGCGCGGTGACTTCATTGCCTATATGAAAAGCCAAGAGATTCAGTGCGTGTTTCATTACGTTCCTCTTCACTCCTCTCAAGCAGGCAAGCGTTTTGGGGAGTTTGTGGGAGAGGATCGCTTCACGACGCGCGAAAGTGAGCGTTTGGTGAGACTTCCCCTGTATTACGACATGTCTCTTGCGGATAGAGAGCGGATTATTAGTGCGGTGAGCAACTACTTTGAGAAAGCTGTCAGGTAGCATGAAGGTGCGGGGTAATTCATCTTTTCTTGGACTGCACTTACTCTTTGTGCTGTATTCCCTTACCGATTTATTTGGGAAGATGGCAGCATCATATAGTTTTGTTGAGGTAGAGTTTTATCTGTATTACGCACTTATTCTTCTAGTTTTGTTTGTGTATGCGTTGGGTTGGCAACAAATTATCAAACGGCTTCCTTTAACTACTGCATTTTCAAATAGGGCAGTAACGGTATTTTGGGGTTTAGTATGGGGCGTTCTGTTTTTTCAAGAAGAGCTTACGTTTTTAAAAGTAGCAGGTGCGCTCATTGTTGTGTTAGGGGTTGTACTGTTTTCGCGCGCTGAAGCACGAGAAGAGCTAACACTACAACAGTCGGAAGAGGGTGAATGAGTATGACCCTGCCAGAGATGCTACCCTTTGTTTTGATTGGAATGGTGGGAGTGTTTGTAAGCTCGGTGGCGCAAGTGCTGCTAAAAAAAGAAGCGCTCAAGCCACACGGCACAACGCTTCAAGAGTATGCTAATCCGCTGGTTATTGGGGGCTATATTTTGATGCTCCTTTCAACCTTTATGCTCGTAATTGCGCTTAAGGGAATCCCCCTTTCGATGGCTCCTATTCTTGAGGCAACCAGCTATGTCTATATAACAGTATTTGGCATAGTTATTTTTAAGGAAAAACTTAACCGGCAAAAAATTCTCGCGCTGGTGGTTATCGTAGCCGGAATTTGCCTCTATTCTTTAGGCGTATAGCATTGTGTTTCCGTGTGTTTTTTATTTCTAGGGTTTTGTGTAAAGTACAATTTGTCATTCGAGCTTACGCAAGCTGGCGTGTATTTGTGTAGTTCGGAGAATATCGACACTCACGGTTAAGGTTTTGTTTGCATGATTATTGAAGCATTAAAAGCTCTTTTTATTGGCATTGTTGAGGGCATCACCGAATGGCTACCTATCTCTTCTACAGGTCACATGATTTTGGTGGACGAATTTGTTCAACTGCAGGTATCGGAAGAGTTTCTTGCACTTTTTTTAGTGGTAATCCAGCTCGGCGCTATCATGGCGGTACTATTGCTCTATTTTCATAAGCTTAATCCGTTTTCATCCCAAAAAACTGCTCCTGAAAAAAAGGCTACGTGGCGTTTGTGGGGCATGGTTGCTATCGGGTGCATCCCAGCGGCAATCATCGGTTTGCTTTTTGATAATTGGGTTAATGAGCATTTTTACAATAAAGTAACTGTTGCTATTATGCTTATCGTCTACGGTGTTGTTTTTATAGTGCTCGAGCGTCGCAACCGTCGTCGTTTTGCGGCGGTAGTAGAAAAACTTCGTGCCGACCAAGAGAACGCCAGCCAAGAAAGTACGTTAGAAGTAGACGAAGAAGAGCTTGCCAGACAGGCTGAAGAAAGCCTCTTTAAGATTACCAGTGTTGATAAGGTTGACTGGAAGGCAGCGCTTAAAATTGGTTGCTTTCAAGTGCTGGCTATTATTCCGGGCACTTCGCGTTCGGGGGCTACGATCGTAGGAGGTATGCTGACTGGCTGTTCACGTACGGCAGCGGCAGAGTTTACCTTCTTTTTAGCTATTCCTATCATGTTTGGTTGGGGTTTGGTTAAGGTTATCAATTTTTTCAGTGCGGGACTCGTAATGTCGCAAACTGAAATTGTAGTGCTGGTGGTAGGCATTGTGTCGGCGTTTTTGATGTCGGTGGTTGCCATTAGATTCCTAATGGGCTATATCAAGAAAAATGACTTTACGCTCTTTGGGTGGTATCGCATTATCGTGGGAGTGTTGGTGTTAGTGTATTTTGCTTTTGAAAGCGCAGGGATGCTGCCTTAAGAAGCTTTTGTTGTTGCCAGCTGCCGCGGCGATTCGTAAATTTCGCATAAACCTTAGAGGTGCGCCCATGTAAGCGCGCCTCTTTTGTTATCATGATGCGCACACGAGGGCGAATGTCTGTCGGAAGATTGCCGCCATGCTCGTTACCGTATATGAATTATAGGAGGAAAGCCGATGTCTGAAGAGAACAGCTCTTTTGCAGAAATCGAAAAGCATCGTGCCAAGATCGACGAACTCGATTGTCAGCTTGTTGCACTGCTTAACAAGCGTGCAGGCCATTCGCTGGTTATCCGTGGGTTGAAGCCTGAAGCACACCTTGGTCTTTATGATCCGAAGCGCGAAGAAGAGATTTTCGCTAAGGTGAATAGCTACAATGAAGGTCCTTTGTACAACGAGAACTTGCGCGAGATTTATTCTGCTATTCTCAAAGTAATGAAGGAGACACCATCCGTATGAACGAACAGATAACAGCAAAATTGCCCGACTACGGTGCAATTTCTGATGAAATTACTATTTTCGCTGGCCCTTGTTCGGTTGAAAGCGAAGCGCAGTTTGACGAAGTTGCTCAGTGTATTTCAGATTTAGGTTTAACGTGGATTCGCGGCGGCGCTTTTAAGCCGCGCACTAATCCTCATTCATTTCAGGGTTTGGGCGAAGAAGCCCTTCGCATTATGCGCGATTCCGGTCAAAAATATGGCCTTAAGACGCTAACAGAGGTAATGGATTCTGCTCACTGCGAATTGGTGCATTCGTATGTTGATGGACTACAAATCGGGGCACGCAACTTTCAGAATTTTAGCTTGTTGAAAAATATTGGCAAAGTTACCGCCGAATCAAAAAAGCTTGTTTTGTATAAGCGTGGTTTTGCTGGCACCATTTCTGAATGGCTTGCCGCAACCGATTATCTCACGGCTGAAGGCAACTTCAATGTGATGCTGTGCGAGCGTGGTATCCGTACGTTTGAGACCGCAACACGTTTCACGCTTGATATTTCTGCTGTGCCAGTAGTACATAAGCAGAGCTTGTATCCAATTTGCATGGACGTGTCTCATCCTGCCGGAGTTCGTGACCTGGTTCCTTCGTTGGCAAAAGCTTCTATTGCTGCTGGCTGTGATTCTCTTATGATCGAAGTTCATCCTAATCCGCCGGTAGCTTTGTCAGACGGTCCTCAGCAATTGACTCCTGCTCAGTTTGTTGACCTGGTAGCAGAGTTGAGAGAAATCGCCGCGGTATTTGGAAAGAAGATCGTGTAATACCAAGATTATTGATTTTTAAAGGGAGAGCTCTTGTCATGATTGGCAAGAGCTTTTTTAAGGACTAGCTTTAAGTTTAGGTACGTTAGGATTGCGTGGCGAGGCTTTCTAAAAGGTGGGTCTGTCAGGAAAGTTGTGTCGGTGGGTTTTTGTAAAAAGTTTACCAAGAGTTTACAAATTAGTTATACCCATCTTATCGAAATGACGCTATTCTATAGCCGGTGCGCCCGATGGGGCAAGTTTGCATGTCCGTAAATAATGCTACGAGATAATACGAAGGGAAATTGCTGTGATGGAGACACTTTTCGGCCTGCTTGGCGGTTTGGCCGTGTTCCTTTTTGGTATGAACATGATGTCGGAGGGCTTGCAAAAAGTCGCCGGCGAAAAAATGAAGTCAATTTTGGGAATGTTGACTTCAAATCCTGTTTTGGGTGTTTTAGCGGGTGCTTTATGTACGGCAGTACTGCAAAGCTCCAGTGCAACAACTGTTATGGCAATCGGTTTCGTTAGCGCTCGATTGATGACCTTGCGTCAAGCTATTGCAGTAATTTTTGGTGCAAACATTGGCACTACCATTACTGCGCAGCTTATCGCTTTTAAACTGAGCGACTACATTTGGATTATTGTTTTTATTGGCTTTCTTATCTGGTTTATTGCGAAAGAGCAGCGTACCAAAAATATTGGTCAAACCATTTTTGCATTCGGTTTGCTTTTTGTAGGTATTGATACTATGGGCAGTGTTATGAAGCCCCTTGCAGAAAGCGCTGTATTCCTTTCTATGATTGATTATGTAAAAGACATTCCTATTTTAGGTGTGTTGGTGGGCACGCTTATGACAGTGGTGGTGCAAAGCTCGAGTGCTACTATTGCGGTATTACAAAGCTTTGCGTCTCAGGCCGGCCCTGATGGGGCGACGAGCATCATAGGTCTTTCAGGCTCAATCCCCATTTTGCTTGGTGACAATATCGGAACCACTATTACGGCTCTTCTGGCCTGTATAGGACAATCTCGTGATGCAAAACGAACGGCGATAGCGCATACCGTTTTTAATATTACGGGTGCAACTTTGTTTATGTTCTTGTCGCCGTTGCTTGTTCTGTTTGTGCAGACTATCACTCCTGGTCCGGAGCTTGAGGTTATTGCCCGCCAAATTGCAAACGCTCATACGACATTCAATATTGTTTGTACTCTTTTGTGGTTGCCTTTCTTGGGTGTTATGGTAAAGATTGTGACATTTATTGTTCCGGGCGACGACAAGAGCTTAGGTGGTGGCGCTTTGGTTCACCTTGATACCAAGCTTGTAAATCAACCTGTGTTTGCTATGAGAATGTATGGCGAAGAGCTGCGCAAATACATTGTTAAGGTGCGTGACATACTGGGAAGCTTGCCGGGTGCAATTGAAGCACAGGATAAAGTTTTGTTAGCGGAACTTGAATCTGATTGTAGAGTGGTCGAACATGCAGAAACTGAGTTGGCTAACTATGCGGTAGAACTTCTTTCTGCGGGTGCTGCAACAGAACAGCAAGCAGCAGAGATTTCAAGCTTGATGCTCGTGGTTAACTCCGTTGGTGGTATCAACGCGCGCTGTCTCGATGTAATCACTACCTACAAAGAGCAGCTTTCTTCAAAGAAACGGTTTACCGAAGAGGCGCGCAATGAGCTGGTAGAAAGCGCTCG
>CAYJGC010000028.1:0-5993 GCA_964369725.1 uncultured Eggerthella sp. | reverse complement strand
CTTCAAAGAAACGGTTTACCGAAGAGGCGCGCAATGAGCTGGTAGAAAGCGCTCGTCTCGTGTGTGACATGTATGTGGCAGTGCTTAATTTGCTACGTCATCGTAGTGAAGACTCTGAGCTGCAATTTAACGAGCAGCGTCGTCAGATAATCAAGCGACAAAGCAAGGCGCGCAAGGCACACTATCGCCGCGTTAGCAGCAAGGCATGCGCTCCTCAGAATAAGAGGACGTACGACCAGCTTCTTCTTCAGCTTGAGCGTGCTTGTAATGAATGCACTAATTTGGTCGAACATGGTTTTGAGCTATGTGAATGCACGGTATTTGAGCAGGCTGATTCTCCCGCTTGTGAAGAGGGGCAAGATGCAGGGGATGAGCAAGCGCAGTCTTTGCCTCAACCAGAAGTAGCGGCTGAAGTCCCAGCTGAAGATAGCGAAAAAGAAGCAGTAAAGTAAACAACTAAGCGCAGGTACTGCGCAAGAACGAAATAACGACGACAGGCTTACGCAGATTACACGTGTTTGCCTGTCGTTTTCGTTTAAAAGCGGTAAAATACGAACGCAAATTTTTCATCCTATTTGAGGAGAACGCTTGAATGTCTATTGATATTGATTCCCTTAACGCACCTCAGCGTGAAGCGGTTGTGACCACCGAGGGTCCTTTGCTGGTTTTGGCGGGTGCTGGATCGGGTAAAACTCGTGTGCTTACCTACCGCATTGCAAATCTGATTGACAACCTTGGGGTTGCTCCTTGGCAGATTCTTGCTATTACCTTTACCAATAAAGCTGCTGCAGAGATGAGAGAGCGCTTAGGTACGTTGGTAGGTTCAAGTTCGCGCGGTATGTGGGTTTCAACATTTCATAGCATGTGTGTGCGGATCCTCAGGTCTGATGCCGAGCGTTTGGGATTTTCGAAGAGCTTTACCATTTATGACACCGATGATCAAAAGCGTCTGTATAAAGAGATTATGGCTCATCTAGACATTGATCCAAAACGTTTCCCGGTAAATGCGCTCATGGGGCGAATTTCAACAGCAAAAAACGAATTAGTTATGCCTGCTGAATTTGAAAAGCAAGCAATAGATCCTGTGGGTAAACAGGCCGCACGTGTGTACGCTATGTTGCAAGAGCGCCTTAAGGCAGCGAATGCGTTTGATTTCGATGACCTGTTACTCTATGCCTATCTCTTGCTCAAGCACCATCCAAGCGTGCTCGAAGCTTACCAAGATCGTTTTCGCTACATCATGGTTGACGAATACCAAGACACCAATCATGCGCAGTATGCCATTACGGGTCTTTTAGCTGCTAATCATAAAAACATCATGGTAGTCGGCGATGATGACCAGTCCATTTATTCATGGCGCGGTGCTGATATTCGCAATATTTTAGAGTTTGAGCAAGATTATCCTGAGGCGCATACGGTAAAGCTTGAACAGAATTACCGCAGTGTGGGAAATGTTTTAGCTGCGGCAAATGCAGTTATTACGAACAACACGCACCGTAAGGCCAAAAAACTCTTCACCGATGCTGAAAATGGCGACAAAATTAAAGTTTATATGGCCTCTGATGAACGTGATGAAGGCCGTTGGATTGCGGGCGAGATTGAAAAACAGCGGGTTCGAGGGTTGTCATACAATCAAGTGGCCGTATTTTATCGCACCAATGCGCAAAGCCGCATGCTTGAAGACATGTTGCTTCGTGCGGGTATTCCTTACCGCATTGTGGGCGGCACGCGCTTTTTTGATCGTGCAGAAATTCGTGATGTTATGGCCTACCTTACGTTGGTTATTAATCCTGCGGACGATATGGCTGCAAAGCGTGTTATCAATGCGCCACGACGCGGTATTGGTAAAACAAGTATTGAACGCATCGAGCAATTTGCACGCGAGATGGATATGACCTTCATGGAGGCTGCAGAGCTTGTGATGATGGATCCCGACGTCCGTTTGGCAACGCGTCAATCGATTGCAGGCTTTGTTGCGCTCTTTAATGAGGCGCGCACCTATGAGGGAGAGTTGCGCCGCATAGTTGAGATGATTATTGAGAAAAGTGGTTTAATCTCTGCTCTTCGTGCGGAAGGAACCGATGAGGCTTTAGGACGTGTTGAAAACATTCAGGAATTTTTGAGTGTAGTCGACGAATACTCCGCGACACATGATGCTGATGAAGTTATGTTTGAGGCTCCGGTAGCCCAAGACGCCCGTGCTGCGACGGAAGCGCAAGGAGCGCTTGCGGCGCAAGGGGGCGCTCAAGACGGTGCGCAACAACCTGAACCTGTTCGCATATTGCGAGGTGATTCTCTTGAAGACTTGATTGAGTGGGTGCGCTTGCGAACCGACCTCGATACCGTAGCCGAAGACGGTCATGCTATCACGTTGATGACTGTTCATTCTTCAAAAGGACTTGAGTTTGATTGCGTGTTTGTTGCCGGTATGGAGGAAACGTTATTTCCTCACAGCAATAGTATTAACGATGCAGCTGGTATCGAAGAGGAGCGTCGCTTGGCGTATGTTGCGATTACGCGTGCTCGCAAAAAGTTATTCCTCACCTGTGCCTATGCGCGTCAAATTTTTGGACAAACGTCTTCAAATCCCAGTTCGCGCTTTATTCAGGAGATTCCCACAGAATTGCGTGAAACATCGGGTGTTGGCTCGGCGGGTTATAGTGGAACCGGCTGGGAGAAGCGCGGAAGCCGTAGAGGTATCGCAGGGTCGGGGACTGAAGCGGGTGATGGTCGCGTGTTTGGGCGTTCGAGTGCTTCGGGATCTGCGGGTCGCGAAGGTGGGAGAGACGGTTCTTATGTGCGTCCGGGTGCGGAAAAAAAGGCTGCAGCTGCAATGGAGTTTGCGGTAGGCGACACGGTTGATCATAAGACATTCGGTCGAGGAAAAGTAACCAAGGTGGATGGTGACATGCTTCATGTTCGCTTTGCTAAGCTGGGTCAGACAAAAAAATTGCTTAAGGATTATGCACCTATTGTAAAACTGAACGCCTAAAAACTTGATTTGAGGTGCGTTTGGTTTGTTGAATGTAGGCATGAGCAGGGTATTTTGTTAGAGGCTTGTGCATTTTCAACCTTTTTCTTGCTATTTGTGGCAAAGGTTGTCATGATGACTGTTTCCTTGCGGTGATTTTTCGCCATAGAGGTGGTTTTAAAAACAAAAGGATAGCCTGACGAGAAAGAGGCTCTTTATGAAAATAGTGTCAGATTCTTCGGTAATGTATTCTGTCGAGCAAGGTGCCAAGCGTGGGATTGAGGTCACTCCTCTTACGGTAACGATAGAAGACAAAACTTGGGTTGAGTACGAAGATATTTCTTCGGAGGAGTTTTTGCAGCTCATCCATGAGGGAGGACTGCCTAAGAGCTCTAGTCCGATCCCCGGGTCAGTTCTTGAGGCTTATGACACAGACGAAGAAGTAATTCATCTAACCTTAGCTAATGGATTATCCGGCTCATATGAGGTTGCCTGTGGGTTACGTGAGCAGGCTCCTCACCCAGAGTCTATCCACGTGCTTAATACGCAAACGCTTTGCGTGCCTCATCGCGCTTTAGCTTTAGCTGCGGTGGAGCTCTCTAAAAAGCATCAACGCGCAAAAGAGGTATTGGATCAGCTAGCGCCAATTGTCGAGAGTGCTCGCTCCTGTCTATTGCCAGCAGATTTTGATTTTTTGCGTCGTGGTGGTCGCCTCACTCCGCTTGCAGCAAAATTTGTAGGGCTGCTTAAGGCCGCTCCTGTACTGTGTCAAACAGAGGATGGAACCCGCCTGGAGCGCTTAACTATTGCTCGTAATTTCCAGAAGGGAATTGACGCATCAATTGCTTATCTTAAAAAGAACGGAGCGGGCGAAGGGTACTTTTTGGGCGTTAGCCATGCGGATAATCTTCCTAACGCAACGTGGGCTCTTGAACGCATAAAAGAAGCATTCCCTACATGTAGAACAGGTTTGTTTAATCTCAGTCCTGCCTTTATCACGCAGGGTGGTCCTGGTTGTGTTGCAGTTCAGGCAGTTGATTTGAGCGCATTCCCCCATCTTGACTTGGATTAAGCAAGTGTGCAGAGAGCGTGACGTATGACGCAAGCTTTAAGAAGCTGCGTTTAGGAGGCGTTGACTAACACTAGCGATTCTCCTGCCAAACCACCAGATGAAATTTGGGTATTGAAGTACGTGACTATAACCTGATCGCCCTGATTGCATAAATCGAGCTCGACAGGTTGAGATTTTGTGTGCTTGGTAAAATCGAAGAGAACTTCCTGATTCTCATGAATGCCTGTGCTGTCCATGAGAATCGTCGCTTGCATGTTTTCGCGGTCAATGTTAACTACGGTTCCTTTGCCGCTAAGGATAACCATTGAGCTGCTGCCGGTGGATTCCATGTCCTCAATTCCTTCCTCTACAGCTGGTCTTTCGTTACTTAAGCAACTTGTAAGCATCGCTAATGAAAGAACGAGAAAAGCAGCGGCAAACACTGCTTTTCTCAGGTATGTTGCATCTGACTTAATCAACGAAGAACGTTCCTCTGAATTGGGCGTAGTTTGCAAAGTCATAATTAATATACCTAACACCTGAATACCATCCGTCGAAAACTTGAAGAATTCGCAAGGAGTCCCAGCTGTCATTACTGAGCGCTCTGATATAGCCCTCCACAAACATCGTATGCCCTTCCATGACGCCTTGGCTGTTATAAAGCCATCCGTGCATAACGCTAGCATCTTGGTTATTGATTGAGGTGACATACTCCTCAAATGCTGGTTTCCCTGAAGTTGTATACTGGGTTACATACTTGCCTTTAGAGGCAAGATAGTTGACGAAACCGTTTGCTCCCGAATCGATAGGTGTTGAACCCCAGATGGCGGAAGTGTCTAGGTTGTTTGTATCTACGGTTGTGCCAGTATAATTCCAGATGTCGATATAGGCCTGCCCATCATTCGCAGTATCAACTAATCCGTAATAGCCCGAAATTGCAAAATAGGCGGATACGGAGCATGCATATCTTCCGGAGATCTCAATGACCCTAAATTGCGGAACGCTTGTCCATATGGGTAAATTTGCCGCAGCTGTGATGCTGTAATTGCGATAAACATCAACAACATCAACCGTGGCATCGCCCCAAGTCGCCGGGTTTTTTGCTTCGGTGACATTTTCGCTTCCCACAATATCTACAATATCCGATTCAGCACCACTGTTCGTGCTAATTGTGTCTAGGGTGGTGTCAACGATTCCATATTCAATTGGACTCACTTGAACTATAACTGGATCCTCAAGAGATCTAGTCTCTACATTTCCTGATTTTTCCATTGCGACTTCATAGGGGCTCTTTGTATTAGACCCAATTGAGTATTCTGCAATCAACCCGTCCAAGCTGGGGTCAATAATTACATATCCATAAGGGTTGTTTCCTTTGTTGTAATTGATGATATATCCCGTATCTCCTTTAGTATTGCAAAAAGCTAAAGAGGAGGAAGGCTGGAGGGTTTCTCTAGGGTGGAAGTCAGACGCAAAATTTTCCGCAACTATAAAAGCAATATCTTCGGTAAATAGGACAGTCCCCTCAGAAGGGTTTTTCTCTTCAGCATATGCTGACGTTGGCAGCGTGCAGGCGAAAACAAGAAGTACTGTCGCTAGTAAACTAAAATACCCAGGCCTTCTTTTTTGTATCATAAATTATCTCCTTTTTCTTCCAAATGAATCATAATTTTGCAAATAAATAAATTTATATAAAACGATAAATTTATTTATTTTGGCGATTATATCATTTTTTCTAGGTTCAAAAGATGATATTTATTTAGCCGTATAATTGGAAAGGCCACACGCGGCATAGCTGAGGCTGTAAACCGATAAAGGCTGCAACTCTTTCCGTTAGAAGGCTTTTGATACAGTCCCTTCGGTAGGTTGATTTTGAACTGTTTACCTTGGATTGGGTTTTTCGCATCTTTATTTATGAGCTGGAGCACCCTGCGCAGCCAAGGTGATAGGCGCAGGCTGTTGGGGTGGCTG
>CAYJGC010000027.1:0-19724 GCA_964369725.1 uncultured Eggerthella sp. | reverse complement strand
CTAGTTTTTCAACACAATACATACCCTTATAAGTGCGATACCTACATCTACCCCTTCAAGTGGTAGATGTAGGTATCATCAAAACACTACGTAATCGAGGGTGATCTTTTGTGTTCATATTGCAAGAAAAAGCATGTTCTGTTTCTGAGATAAACGAAGATTAGGGAGACCTTCCCAGCAAACTCTCCTCTTCTCATTCGCGCAATAAAAGAGACATATCGCGTATGCGATATGTCTCTTAGAGAAAAGGAGCGTCTGTTTTATTGTGAGGTATTCTTAAGAATCTGCTTAAAAGAACACCTCGCGCTATCGATTAGACAATAGAAATTGGTACTGCGGCTACAACAATGAGGAGACGAAGCATTAACACACCAGCTAAAACTGCCACCTCAACCAAAATACTAACGGCATAAGAAGCCTGCGAGGGAGTATGGTTTTTCGTGAGAAATACATGCGCTGACTCCACTATCAAAGGGAATACTATTCCCACGGCAACCACACCTATCCAGAAAGCTATCGCGTAGTCTCCCGTAAGCAACATGAATACCGATTCGGCACCCGAACTGCCGCCTGAAGCTACAATGGTCAGCATGGTAAACAATACAATGAGTTCGTTTGCAGACAGTATTAGATGGATCTTTTTTAAGAAGGTCATATGCTGACAATGTTCTCTATCAAGCAAAAGCCCCGCAAGAACCACTGCTGACAATCCAGCAGAAAGTCCTGATATCGTGAACAGAACAGGAAGAAGCGAATTATTCCACAGAGGAACGGTAGGAACAACACCCAACAAAAAGCCCGTATAGCCTGCAACAACAAGCGCCGTAACCGCACCGATATAGACAAGCCATTTTGGCACCGACTTTTTAAGAATCTCCAATATAGCCACAATGCAAGCAATAGGCATGAATATCGAAATAAAGTACACGCCAAGCGTCATGATTGAGGTTGGATTCATTACCAAATACATAAACCTAAGAGGATTATGTAAGCCAGCTTCTGCATCGACAATCAAAACAACCAGGCCTAGACCCATGAAAATAGGAGCGATGATACGACCAGCCACTCTCATTTTCCTGCACTCAGGATACTTAATTTCAATAAGTGCTGAAGCAAGGAATGCTCCGCTGGCAACACCAGCGGCAAATAGATACAATGCAATAATTGGTCCCCATGCCATCACTATCACCTCACATAATAGATATTAGAAACGGTCAAATCATGCACAAGTGGCAGTGCATTGTAGTGCGCAATAGCTTGAGAAATTTCACTCTCTGGGTCATCAAGGTCACCAAATATACGCGCATTACTTAAGCAAGTTCCTACGCAAGCAGGAGGATCTCCTGGTGAGCCGTCTTCCCAGCAAAAACGACACTTTTCTACAACACCCGAATGAAGCTGAACACGTGCTCCATAGGGGCATGCCATCATGCAATATTTACATCCAATGCACTTCTCTTCTTCTACAAGCACAACACCAGAATCAGTTGTATACGTAGCACGCGTTGGGCATACCGACTGGCATAGAGCATCTTCACAGTGCATACACTGAAGAGGAACTTGCTCCGCATACACATGAGGAAACGTACCTGTCTCTAGCTCTTCATAACGAATAAAAGCTTTGTCGACCGTCAGATTATTTTTCATCTGACAAGCCACACTACAAGCGTAGCAGCCAACACACTTTTTCGTATTAATAAGCATTCCGTAACGAGCCATATTATTCACCTACCTTTTTCACTGTCACAACGGCTTCTTGAGCCATTGCCGAACCTACGCCTGGCTCTCCGCCATGGAAGGGAACGAATTCCATAAAGCTCACACCAAATTGATAAGCTTTCGTCTGATAAGGAGACGTTGTTCCATAATGTGTGGGAATATACAACACACCTGGCTTAAGGCGTTGCGTAACACGGGCTCTTACTTGACCAACGTGCTCACTTGAAGAGACTTCCACCATATCGTTGTCTTTAATGCCACGAGCCTCGGCGTCGCTTGCATTAAGCCATACGCGTTCCATGTTGTATGTTCGGGAGATTTCATTCAACGCTGGGTTGTTGAGCGTCATCGTATGTGAGTGAATAGACTGCTTTCCGCCAATCAAGAACAATTCATCTCCTTGCGGAGCAGTCAAAGGTGCAACGTATCCAATCACTGGGTTCATGTTGGCTTGCGCAGTTTTCTCGCTTGAGAATTGGAACTTTTCTGTTGGTGTCTTAAACGCTGGCACGCCATATTCAAAAGGAGTCTTAGTTAATTCTATAACGCCCTGCTCTTTTAATTCATCATAAGTCAATCCAAGAGTCTCAACGTTTGCACTATTAAGCTCTTCAAGCGTGAAGGAAAAATACTCCCCCACACCGCAAGCATGGGCGAGCTCGGTAATAATCTCATCACAGGACTTTGTTTCAGGATGAATACGCTCAATTGCCTGAGAACGAAGAGTTACGTATTGTTTCTTTCCGCTCAAACATTCAGCTACTTCGCTGCGCTCAATATACGTACATTCGGGCAAGACGTAATCTGCCTGCATAGCTGTCTCTGACATTTGAATGTCAATTACTACCGTAAGTTCAAGTTTCTCGAGCGCTTCGCTCCAAACCTTTGGCTGCGCATAGCCTTTGGCAGCATTTGAGTTGTAGAAGAACAAGCTCTTCAAACGGCCATCAAGGGAAGCTTCGAGCGCTGCGATATTTGATCCATAGCTAGAGGACGCCAACGGATATTCTGCATCTCCTACTCGCTTGATTTCGGGTGTTGGAGGATTATCAAAACGCGCATCGGCAACACTACCAAATTTTAACGAGGGAGTAAGGAGTGCCCCTCCAACCTGTCCATACGATCCCAACAAGGCATTGATTGCAGCAATTGCGCGAGCCGTATCGTAGGAATTGTTGTAAGCGCAACCAAAAGCACCACGCCATCCAGCCTCAACAGCAACCGCGGGTGCAGCTTCTGCCATCGCATACGCTAGTTCACGAATCTTGTCTGCACTAATATCGGTTTTTTCTGCAGCCCACTCAGGAGTGTACTCTTTTGCCTGAAGAGCAAACTCTTCAAACCCGTAAGAATAATTGGCAACAAAATCATGGTCATACAGATTTTCTTCAATCAACACATGAGCAATGGACATGAGAAGCGCTAAGTCCGAACCGGGTCGTACCGGAACCCAATCGTCAGCAAAAATACCGGTATTATTTAAGCGAGGATCAACAATAACAACACGCGTACCTGCTTCTGCGGCCTTTGCAATACTTGAAACACTTGATGGACGAATTCCATCTCCATAGCTACGACCGATAAAAACGACCATTTCACATGAATCAAAATCAACGGAGAAGCTTGATGTACCGATAGTTTGATACAGTCCACTCACTTTAGAACCGTTGCACGCCGCATTATGCGTATACGTGTTAGGCGAACCAAGTGCTTTCATGAAGCGCGGAATGTAATAGTTGCCCGAAGGACGTGGGTCATGAATTGCCCCCACAACACCAGGACCATCCTTCTCTATTATTGCACCGAGCTTTTCTGCAATCTCTTGATACGCGGTTTCCCAGGGAATTGCCTCATATTCCCCCGTCGGCATACGACGCATGGGTTGCGTAATCAAGTCTTCACTATACGCCGTTTGCGAAAAACCATGCCCGCGAGCACAAAGCTTTCCTTTTGAATACGGGTGAGTCGCATTACCACGAACGGTATACAAAACCCCACCTTTTGTTTCAACATAAAGCCCGCACTTGCTTGTGCAAGCATTACACAAAGAAGGCGTTACTTTACTCTCCCCCGTAGGTTCAGCACTCGAAGCATGTGCTTGCCAAGCACCAAAAGACAATACTCCGCTTGACGCAAGAGCTGCTCCACCCAGTGCTGTACCTTTGAGAAATGTTCGTCTTGAAGGTTTGTCTGTCAACATATCTACCCTTTCATACTACTATTCACAGGTCCTTTGTAAGGACAAAACTGCCAAAAATCCCCACGATCAAATACCAGCCTCCACCTCCTTGCAGCCAAGGAGCACCATAAGTGCACCAAGGGTTTGAAACAAAAACAGTAATGCGCTTTGGAAAGAACGAAAACCGTCTCTATTATCAAAAACAGACGACTCATGCGCTTGAGCAATTCGTGATTTAAGTGTTTCTTGATATGTTTCAAGCCAATCAAAATGATCTTCAATAAAACAAGTCAGCATCTTCTCATTAGAGGCTTGAGCAAATACGCTTACCAGTTCAAGCAAAATTGCCATATGATCGGGAGTTGCAGAGAATTCACGGGGAATATCAAAACCAAGTTCTTGACAAAGATACTCTATATGGCGCGCTGACGGCCCTCCATACATTCCATGCGAAACGCAGGTGCCGTCTGGCATTTGGCGAGGTTTATACAATGACTCGACAGGAAGCGCGGCAAATGCTACTCCCGGTAAAAAAAGCATTGTTCGCAGAATATGAAAATCATGCAACGTGGGTTCATTTATTGGCCTCTCTGAAAGTTTCGAAAGATCCCTCCAAGGCGCACTCTGTAAAACTACTTTTGCTTCTTCTTCTTTTAGTTGCGTAAACACTGGAGCAACCTGAGCACAGACAGAAGCTATCTGGCTAGTACTAACATTAGAACAAATCATACACATGCTCTCCTCTCTGCACTCAGGCTAACAGAACCTCTAAAACGACCCCTCATCAGTTCTTGGTGAAAACAACAAGTAATGTCCGTTATAGTGGATAAACGGCAACCGTTCTCATCAGTTTTGTATGAGATGTTGTGCAATAATTTTTAACGTAAACGAAGGACATGTGCTTAATGACTGAAACCATGATGCCCAAGAAAATGAGCCTGGTTTTTTCTGAAATAAAGTTACACCACATTGGTTTCGCTTTTATCTGGGCTTGCAGTATGCTCACACACCGCAACTCTATCCTGCTCGGTGAGGCTCTTTTGTCTAACGAATTCCAGATGGTTTTAGTGTTTGCCTCATTTGCAGCAAATATTGCAACGCTCTTTTTCATATCTTCACGTATTGAACGAAACCCTCAGTACTTTAACAAACTCAAGCCGGGTCTTTTCGTTATGCTAATCCTCTTAGGATTTGCAATACTTACCCTTACCAATTACTTTGCCTCAAGACAGCTTCTCACCGAAGGAGTCCTCTTTGGGTTGCTTATAGGTGGTGCTTCGCTTACTGGTTGTGGGTATGGGTATTTTTGGGGAAGTTGGGCGGAATATTACGGACGCATTCATCCGTCTCGCTCACTTGCCTACCTTCCTTTGGTACTGCTTCTCTCTTCTGTTTTGTATGTTGCTATTTCTCTTCTACATACCATGCTGAATCTACCTGCACTCCTTCTCATGATACCTCTCCCAATCATTACCTGGTTTTACCTCAAAAGCACCTTACGGGAAGTATCCAATACCCCAATTAACCGAGGAGAAAAAAACTACCGCGCCGCTATGGGTTCTTTACTAGTACTCATACCTTCAGGGATTGTTTTGTCCTTTCTATTTGGACTAATGTGGCAAATGGCAATTGGAGAAGTTGGATCAACCCAAAGTGCTCACCGGATTCCTATGATCACCAACATTGTTGTAGCAATAGTTCTCCTAGGCGTTGTTGCATTTGCTCATCGAAGAGTCGATTTAACTGTTATCTTTCGCGTGTTAATACCTATAACCATCGTTCTATTTGTACTGGTTCCCTTCTTTTGGGAATCAAACCCTATCTTTCTTTACACCATCATGAGCGCGACCCACGGAATACTTGACCTTATTATTTGGTGCATGGTTGCTGCCGCAGCTTACGATTACGCCGTTTCGGGATTTGTTGTTGGCTCCCTTATCCGCGGCCTTGCTATCGCTTCTCGACTTGCCGGTATTGGACTTGGGCACGCCCTCACACTTCTTGATGACTCGTTCCCTATTTTACTTATAGGCATTTCTATAACAGCTATTTACACACTGATGATGTTATTTGTTTTTCAAAGCTCACGGTTTAAGTTTTCGTTTTTCGCAAACGAAGCTACAAACAGCGACCAAGAAGCCCTCGAACAAAGCACAACTACATCCCACCAAGTAAGAAGACACTCTCAACGGACTGACTTGCCAAAAGAAAACACCAACCTTAACGAAAACCCTTTGTTTTCAACCAACGAAAAAAAGATTACTCTTTCCGCAAAGAGAAACACATCTTCTATAAAAATTCGGAATATGAAATATATTGAAGCGAAACAATCAAATCTTACGGATAGATCAACTATCTCCAACTCAGCAGCGCAAATGGCGCCAGAAGAAGATACGGTCCTTTTAGGAAGAATAGCTGACACCTACGGATTCACACGTCGCGAACGAGAAGTTTTTGCCTACCTTGCTAAGGGTCGATCAGCAAAGGTTATAGCAGAAGCACTCATTGTTTCAGAAAATACTATTAGAACTCACACGAGGAAAATACTCGAAAAGACAGACCTTCATTCAAAGCAAGCTCTTATCGATTTGATAGACACCTACGATGGATAGAAGCATACTAGAGGATAGCCCAATCCACACCAAAGAACAAAAGCGGCTGATCATTACCAACCGCTTTTAAGAAACCAAAAAAGGGTTGCCACCTGCGGTGGCAACCCTTCAACGGACACACATTATATCCTATAAGGCCCTATAAGCCTTAAGCTGATTATTGCCAGCCGCCTTTAAAGACCAATAGAAAGAAATAGTGGTGATACTACTGCCTCTTTTTGTATAAAGCGAATCCTCCTATACCCAAACAAACAAGCGCAATGGCAATAAAGATTCCTATGTTATTGGTATCTCCCGTTTTTGGAATAGTAGTAGTACCGTTCTTTTCCTCCTCATCAACAGGAGGCGCAGTCGTCTCGGCCCACTGAGCCACAAGGGTTATGTTAGTAGTTAGCACTTGACTAAAATCATAAGGTGCGCCATTCAAATACCAATCTTTAAAGACATACCCGCTTCTCGTTGGGTCGGATGGTTTAGTAGCACTCTCACCATACGGTACTTTTTGTGCACTAACTGCTGTTCCGCCATTCGAGTCAAAAGTGACCGTGTAGGTAATGGATACGACGACAGTAGTAATTTCGCTCTTAAAATGGCTTCCTGTTGCCTGTACTCTCACTAATACTTCTTGACCCTGTGCAAGACCAGATATGGTATTGTCCACAACAGATTTCCACGTTAGCCCTCCGTCAAGGCTATACTCAACGTCAGACGTACTTGTCGTAATGTTTCCGTCTTCTCCTACCGTAATCTCGGGAACTTCAGGACGAGAAGGTACACTAAGCATCTGAGGATCACTATCGAGTGTTTTTACGCCATCTCCTACCGCAACTATCGTAAGATCAGTGCCAAAATAACTAGGGTCAACAGGTATTGCTCCTGTTGCATCTGCTATAAATTCCGTGCCATTAATGGTGTATTTTTGGTCCGGTACAAAACCAGTAAGGTTCTCATTGATGTAGTCGACACTGACTGTTGGCGTAGGTAATTTTTGTGCTACAAGAGCAGTAATAGTCAAGGTTGTTCTTGGCGAAATACCAACAGACGCATATTTGGAAGCATCGTCAGGAACAAAGGTATAACCAAAGGTATTTCTGTTAGCTTGGTAGGGGTCTTCTTGAAGAGTTGGATTGGTTATCTCAAGTCCTGTATTTATGTCAAAGAAAGTAAATATGCCGGGGATTTCTAAACCCGTATCAGGGTCGAGCGCTTTTACAATATCTCTTACCGCTGTACCAACATAATCTTCGGGTGGATACGTAATCTCAGGGGTTATCTTCGGTTTTTCAATAAGAATCATATGATTAGCAACGCTCTCAATATCAAAAATCAAGGTTGGAACCTCATAAGAGAAGTACTTGTTAATGTCTTCATTAGTAGTAACCGTGCTCTCTCCCACTCCGCTCACAGCAAAATCAAGTTGCCCCGATGATGAAGCATACCTAATGTCTATCAGTTGCTCTCTTGCAGGATCAAGATTTTCTGTTGTGTTCAAAGTAAAAAGATTATTGTAGGAGTAATAAAGCACATTTTGACCTGCTGAACCTGCGGTATTGCTCTTAATCTTCACCGTATCGTCCACGGTTGCCGTTGTTCTATTCAATAATAATCCGCCAGCTAATTGAGTAGCATTGTTACCGGTAATCTGAACAGAATCCTCCAGTATTACTGTAGCATCTTGTGTATACATACCCCCACCATATGCTGCCGCATCACTTCCTGAAATTTGGGCATTATCCCTCATTGTTATCGTAGTAGAACTTAGTGCCATTATTCCACCACCATAGGAATTAGTCTTATTCCCTGTAAGCTGTGCATTATCCTCTATTGTTACTGTAGAACGTTGTGCGTAAATTCCTCCACCGTACGAAGTTGCATAGTTTCCTGATATTTGGGTATTTCCAGAAATAGTAACAGTAGAGCTGTCTGCATAAATTGCACCGCCCCTGTCAATTGAGTTGTTGTTCATAATTTTTGCATTTCCAGAAATGTTTATCGTCGAGGTTGACTGTGCCGAAATAGCTGCACCAGCATAACCACCTGATTGTAATATTTTACAATTCTGAATAATGCCACCATACATATTAAATGTTGCAGTCGTTAAGCTAACAGCACCACCGTAAGTAAAACCACTGGTGTCATAATCCTCAACAGTCACCCCTTCGTACATATTAACAACAGCACCATATGCAGCACTAATCGCAGCTCCCACCGCTGCCACCCCTGACCCTGTATCAACTTGTGTGAGCATAAGTGTATTGGAGCTATCGTTTTTATCTCCAAGATTTACTGTTGCAGAGTTAGCCACGTTCACAATGTGGCTTTGGCTACGGTCATCTACTGCCAATGTGTGACCATTTCCAACAATCGTAGTCTCACCCTTATTAAAAGTTTCAAAACTCGCGTGCCTATCGGTATCGGTTATGTCAGCTTGAAGAGATATCACATGCTCTCCACCACGCGCATTAATTTCAGTCACAGCCACGTTAAACTCTTCAAACGTCGCCACGGAATGCACGACAGGAGCCGCAAAAGCGAAAGTTGGTATAAGCTGAATACACAAGGTGAGGGCTAGTGCCAAGGCTACATTTTTTGTACGTTTCACTGCGCTACTTTCTAAAATAATTAGCTTTTGCAAGCTAGCTTTATAATTCTTACTTCGTTTCTGGAAAAAAAGAGAAATCAAAACGCTCTTGTCACCAAAAAGCTTCAAAACACCTGATAGCCTAACAAAAACTAGACTGTCAGCGTAACATTTTCACTCTATTTCTTACTAGCGGAGATGTCAACTCCCCTTCCCTCGAAAATTGCAGAATAGCAAGAATTCCAAAAACCATAACTGTCAAAATCAACTACATACATAAGCTCCCCATCACAGAGCGGCAATCCATTCCAAAGATTCTCTGTTCTAATAGTTCGAAGAGAACGGATGAGGCAACTTTTCAGTCAAAATCAACTCATGACAAAACGTCTTATAAGTTTGCGCAACTTACGCTGAACCCGTTTACTAAAAGTCAAATCAAATGGCCATTTCCTTCGCATTTTGGCAGCAGAATAACCAGCAGCCAGATCAGCCATAAAAGCATCATAGTATCTATAGGGCACGGCACTGCTCGCAAGCGAGGGATTACCTGCAAGCACCTGATCGCGTGATACGTCTCCCCAATGTATTTCTTCCTTCAGTTTAAAAAACTCAGCTTTTCCTTTTGGGGTATTACACAACACAGCAGAAATACCTTGTGAACAGTCAATTTCAGGATAGAGGTCTTGGAACCCCCAAAAGTCGCCTAAGGTTATATCGGATTTTCCGGTACATTTTGCCGAGCAGCAAAAACACGAAGGGCGCAACGAAGCATTGTTAAGAAACGCCTTTATATACCACTCCTGGTTATATGCCACATATTCTGGTATTCCTTTTTCTTTCCCATACACTATCGAAGGATTTAGCCACCCCTGTTTTTTACTACGAAAATTTACCGAAGCAATATTTCCATTTTTCGCCTTTTTATCTACCCAAACAGACCATAGTTTAGGAGACGGAACACCGTGACAAATAAGATCTATGAGCATCAGTGTGCTCGTAGGAACGCAAAATTGCCTAAGATAGCAAGACATTGCAGAAACTTGACAGGGTGTACCGGCAAACAATACGCGCTTACCTTCCCGTAATTCACGCGCAATGTTTTTGTAAATTTCTGTCTTGATAGTACTTTGTAGGTATTTTGAACGCATAAGCGCATCAAGGTCGTCTGCGTTATCCACACAGCAATGCTCTATTTTTTTGCAATCATTGGTAAACGCTGCACCGTAGACGCTACCCTGTTCAGAGATTACCTTTTGAGCCAAAAGCCCAAACACTCCTCCTGAAGAAGAAGCCTCCTTTAAGTTTTTATCCTTTGCTGCCGCCCAATAGTCAGTACTATCCAAAAAAAGACTCGTTTCTGCAAGGACAGGGCAAACACGTTCACATAAGCAACAATGAACGCAAAGATTTACATCAAGAAACGGATAGGCAAAGCCAAATGCATCTTCTTGCATTTTAATGCAACCCTTAGGACAGGCTGCCGAACAAGCACTGCACCCGCAGCATCTATTATTTAGTATTAGTAAGTTTTGAGACATAGCACCTATCTTATCTACAAAGTTGCAGTACTTTACGCGGATCAAGGTATACCAACTCAGCACAATTTCTTGAACTCATTATCATACAGCCCTCACAGGAAGCCTATCTTCCTTGCCTATATTTATCCAGAAACAGTGTAGCTAGCCCTTGTGCGACTTTAACAGCTGTCTCACGAGAATAGCTAAACATTTTCCCTTAGCTCACAAGACGTAACCTACGTAGCATTGACAACACAATTCCTTTTTCGTAATCATTCATCCAAAATGCCCACAAAAGCAAACCATACAACACGACAAACAAAAGTGACTCAATACCTACGCTTATCCATGACACCTCTAAAGGAACTACTGAAAAGATAAAACTACACGAAAAAGAAGTGATAATCGCAGGTAAAGCAAGCGGTGAGACCTGTTTCCAAAACGCGATGACATCTATACCAATTACGCGATGATAATACACATTAATAACTGGGCCAGTTCCAATGAACAAAATTATGGCGGCCGCAGCAGCGACACCATATACTCCAAAATAGGTTGCTGCTGGTATTGAGACAATCACATACAAAGCAGCCAAAATAAGATATACAGCCGAACGAAATGCCATTTTGTTTTTAGCTTGTAGTACTGAAATTCCCAGATTCTGAACAAGCGATGCCACGAGACCAAACATAAGAACAAGTACCGCTGGGTATACAACGCCAAATTCTGAACCAACCCATACAAAAACAAAATCTCTTCCGATTGCAACAAATGCAGCCAGCATCCCAAACACCAAAATAGCCTGAATACGGCCTATACGATTAAATAGAGCATTAATCTCACTCATATCGTTTGTGCGTGCTGAGATAGCCGTAAGCTTAGGCAAAAATACGCTTGTCACACCCATTGAAACTTGCATATATCCAGAGTTGACTAACTTACTTACTATTCCATACACCGCTACCGCCGTAGCACCACTTACTGCACCTAAAACTATTTGACCTGTTTTCCAAAAAATCTGATTAAATATTACAGTCAGGAGGATAAGAAACGAGAAAGAGAGGAGGCTCCTCAACAAAGCCCAATTCCAACTATGGAACCTTACGCACACTTTCAGTCTCTTCAGAACATACAGAGCACACACAGCCACATAAAGAAGATTGACGACCACTTGAACCACAAGAACCAAAACCGCACTTGAATGAACATTAAGCACCAAAACTATACACACAAACTGGAAAACATATTTCAAGATTGCTAGCAAACGAGCAAAAATAAATCGTTCATTTGCATTAATTAGAGCGAAAAACCAATTTCCAGGAAAAATCACGAGGCAGTTTATAATCACCAAAATCATCATCTGATGAGCAAGTTCCAATTCTGCAGGAGAAAACGACGAGCTAAAGAATACAGGAAGCAAAGCGTTTGCCCCAAAACCAACAAGAACCGCCAGCACAGTAATCACCGCGTATAGTATGGCTGCCATAGCAAGTAAATTTTCTACTGCCACCTCTCCATTTGCAACTTTTTCCTTAACATAATACCGATTAAGAGTAGTTGATAAACCTGCGTCCATAATTGAAAGATAAGCAATTACTGAACCGATTAACTCATAAACACCATATTGACTAGTTGTAAGGAAGCCTAAAAGGAGGGGGACATAGATAAAGGCACCTACGGCATTAATGACCAAGCCTACATACGAAAGTACTGCCCCAATTTTGCGTTGATTGCGCATGAATGTTACTCGCTAGCTTTCCTAGAAATCTTGAGAGATTTCAGAAACTCATCAATATAGCGAAATAATTCCTCTCTCTTTTTCTCAACAACAACCTGCGCCTCTGAGTAGTCACAGCAGAAGATATCCAATGTATCGGAACTTATTTCCTGTGTTATCAGTCTTGACTCAAGACCAAAAGTAGAAGTAAGTGTTGCCATACGAGAGAACATCTCAGGACCAGACCCTTCTCTTTCAAATATGGCTACCGGAGTATTAAAGAGCATTGAGAAAATAGTTGCATGAAAAGAGTCCGTTAAAACGGCTTGAGCATTTTTTATTAACCCCAAAAAATCCCTTGGGCTCGCACAGTAAAATTGAGAATGTTCTTTGCTAGACATCATAACCACAGATGTCTTTTCAGGTAGGTTTTGTCGGTCAATAATCTTCTGAGCCTTTTCTGACAAATTCCCCAGCATAAATACCAAAATATACGGCTCGTTGGGACATCTATCCTCAGTTAAAACCATACTCCATTCTTCTGATGTCAATCCCAAAGTGGGGTCGGCCAAAATAGGAACGTCTCTTTTGATAAGCGAAGAGATTATCTCTTTTCCCGAATCCTCTCGTACAGAAATATATTGCAACCTCTCTATCCCCTCTTTGTATTGCTCCTTATAGGCTTCCGGTAAACAAGAAATCCCAAAACTAGGCGACAAGCAAAGCACTCTTTCTGGTGGCATCCAGCTAGCAAACCGATTAGCACCCAGCAATGGATAAAAAAAGGGATTCCAAATCTGATCACTCCCTATAACCAAAAAATCAAGTTGTCTAGTTGCTTTTTGACATCCGCGATGAGAGTAAATATTTCGCACAGGCATGAAGCGTGAAAACTGTTTAAAGTTTGATAGCCTTGTTTTGTCTAATGCGTCCAACAGACAATAATGACGTACCTGTTGAGCACAGAGTCTTATCTCGCTTAATGGGCCTGCTGAATTCCTAAACACTACTGCTTCTGACGAGACCCCACGTTTTTCCAAGATTGCATGTATCGCGTAGCTTTGCAAGCGATTCCCATGATTTTCATTATCATAAAGAGAGACGATACCCGCCTTCATCAATGCTCCGTTCCACCAACTACAAAGATACTATCAAGCTCTTCATCAGTTAGATTCTTTAACAAAATATTTCTTCATAATCTTGCGACGCTTTATCATATTATAGCAAGCCCTGATTACCCTAAGAGGATTGCGAAATCTCTTAGGAACCACTTTTATGCCGTGATGTTTCATCTTCTTGTAGAGAACAAACATTGCTTTAGGATTAAAGTCTTCTTCCATACATCGTTTAAAAAGGAACACCGGGCTTATATCTAGCTCTTCTAGTTCTTCTTCAGACAGTGAATCTCGTAAGAACTGATAATGCTTAATGAAGCCCTCAACATCAATTTGTAAGACATCCGGATTGGCTATAGTTGTGAGAGAACCCTTACGTAAAACTATGGTATAGATAACTTCTTGAAAAGCTTCGATTTTTGCCGCGAGAAATCCTAACATGTAAGAAAATTCCCCATCTTCGCAACGGAGTGTTTCTCCAAATTTTACCTTATTTACCTTTACTAGCTTACTTTTAATCATTTTTGACCATGCAGCGCTTTGAAGATAACGTAGGACATTCTCATTTTTACGAGTAGGCGCTTCGAGGTACTTATCTATCGCCTGCTTAGGAGCAACATGTCGATGTGCACAATTGCCTGTATCCTCCTCAACACTTGTAGGAGTAAAGAAAATTATGTCTGCTTCTGAATGAAGGTGTCTTTCTATAATGCAGTAAAAGTCTTTGGTAAAATAATCATCTGAATCTGCAAAAATAAGCCAGGTTCCCTTAGATTTTTCTATACCTATGTTACGAGCTATACCAGAGCCCTTTTTTTCACTTTGGTTGTCATAAAAATCTACTCTTGGGTATTTTGTTTTCAAGTCGCCATACGTATCCAAATATTTATCGCTTTTGTCATCCACTACGATAATTTCAATATTTGGCATGTCGGGAATAGAAGCAAGAAGCCTGTCAAGTTTTTGCGGTAAATTGTAGTGCGGAATTATTATCGATACTTCAATCATTCTTTACACCAACACACCCTTCTGAAGCTGAAACAGAAGATACCTTATTTCGCATCACAACATCCGATAAAAATAAAATTGGGAAGCAAATCGCTATACTTAACACATGAACCTCAACAATTCCAAAAATAATCATTACAACAAGTAACGGAAGTTCTTTTCCTAGGTCATCGCTTTCTTGTTTCATTTTTAACCATATAGCTAAGCAAAAAAGAAAAAGAAAAACCATGCCATACACTAACAAGCTTGCAGCATAAAAGGAATCTAGGGTTGCATAATAGTATTTCCATCCATTAGACCCTACTGCTACGGTAGGCTGAAACACTTGTCCAAGCACGGTAATCCCTTGATTTTCTAAACACGAATGCCACAAAGTAACACGACCAGTTAAAAAACCCGCTATTGCCTGGCTAAACAGAGGCCCAGCAAGCACATACACACCTACGGACAAGACTGCGGGGGCGATGCCGAGCAATGTTCGTATTCTTTTTTTACTCAAAAAACCCCGCTGCTTCTGAAGATGATACAGAACAGGCAAAATTGCCGTCAAAATGCTTGATGTTCGAGAGTCTGTTGTTACCAAAAGCAAAACAGCTACTACCCAAACAATGAAATAATCTCTAAAAGATAATTGATCGTAGCGGAGATATAAAAAAGCGCCACACATCATCATAACGAACGCTGCCGCCGTGTTAGGATGAATAAAAAAGAATGACAACCTAATGGACACAGCTCCGTCGTCTTCAATGCGCTGCACAAAATTTAGACTCTCTGGCTCTACGATGAGTACAACAAAGTACATACAAATCAATATCAACACAAGAAACACTGAAAAATTAAACCATAGCCGGACTACGTTACTAATTCTTCCCACGGAAGCACAAGCGATAACCACGAGAGACATGAGAAAAGGCGCCGTTTCTCCTGAAAGAACATAAGAAACTAACATCGCAATCAGAATCGCCAAACAAAGCAAAATCCTACCCTGATACTTTTTAAGATACAAAAGACAGTGAGCAAAGAGGGCAAGAACCCCGCAAACCAACAATCCTAAGCTCAAGCTTTCGGGCAAGCTTGACAATGCGGTAGATTCAAGAAAGGCTCGTAAATATAATGTACAAAAACCTATAGCAAACATAGCCGGAAGAGAAAGCACGCCGTCAGAGTCCGTTTTACTATTCGTTATTCTACTTACATTTTCTGTTTTGCTATAGCCCATAGTTTTCTTAATCCCTTAACCATTCCTTCGTGCTTGATTTCTCCTATCACGCGACCAAAAATTTGAGAGAGACGTCTTCCCAAATAGGGCGCAAATTTTTGAACAAATTTCTTTTTGTACTGCAACTGAGGACTAATCCACGACCCCGAACTATAATGAACGCTATACGTATCATCGCCTAAAACATGACCACCAAAGCTATAGAGAGGATCAAAATAGCGTGTGGGAAGAATTGTCCATCCGTCGATTATCTGAAGCTCATCCTTTCGCAAAAACCCTCTCTTTTCAAAAATCCGTGAGATGATTTTATTGGTAGTATGTTTTTCACGAAACTCGTTTGAATCGTCGTAGTTTATAGAATGATACACCTGCAAGGCCTCATAAATAAGGGGATTTGCGGGTTCACACGCAAAGATTAAACCACTACTTGCCGTTTTGGTTTGATTTTCCAGTGCAATAAGAGGAGCGTGCTCATGGATTAATGCTTCGATATCTTGTATGAGCTCACTCCCTACATCCATATAGATGCCACCGTTATCGTACATAATTTTTAGTCGTGCATAGTCTGAAACAAAAGCGTAGTTTTTTGCCTCATAAGCCTCCGCAACAAAGGAACACTGCAAAACGTCAAAATTCTCTTCATTCCATTCTTTAACATCAAAATGCGGCGCAAACTGAGACCATGACTCAATGCTTTTTTTTGCATGCTCAGGAAAAACTGCTCCCCCAAACCAACAATAATGAATAGTCTTATTTTTCATTTCACAAGCATCTACTCTCTTCTAATGAAATCAGATCATCGTATATATTGACGAGATTTTTTATGCCTTGTTCAGCCGAAAAACAATGAATAATTTTATCGCGTGCAGCTAAGCCCATACGCGTTTGTAGCGACCTATCTTCAATTAAGGTAAGCAACGCAGAGGTGAGCGCGGCTTCGTCCCCCACGGGCATAAAAAATCCGCTAATACCTTCTTCAACTATTTGAGGTATACCTCCTACTGGGGTGACAACAGGTACCAAACCATATGACATGGCCTCTAAAACACCCATCGGCATCCCCTCATGCTGTGACGGCAAGCAAAATATTCCACTATCCAAAAAAAGCTGTTCTCTTTTTTCTCCAGACACCCAGCCCAAAAACTCACAATTATCTGCAACTCCCCGTTCGTCTGCCAACTGCCGATAAACTCTGTTATCTCCATCTCCCGCAAAACGAAACTGTATCCGTGGATGCTTTGCCACGACATGCTGTGCCGCTCTGATAAGATCATCAGGGTTTTTATTCTTGCTCAATCTACCCAAAAACAAAACATTATGACGACTGTCGCTGCAGTTGTCAGTTGCCTTTATATGCGGAATTGAAACTGAATTATTTAAAACCACTATCTTCAAAGCATCGCAAATCTCATTGCTGAAATACTCTTGCCATTCTTGAGACAATACAATCACTTTAGCAGCGTCAGCGAACACGGAGCGAATTTCTTTAACTTTTCCTGGAGTGCACTCTGTTTCTATATACTTCTTCCATTCTCCACTATGCATGTGAATGATATAGGGTTTCTTATGCTTCTTCGCGACGCTAATAAAATGCTTCTTTCTTTCATAGCTCATCCTTGATGACATATGAATATGAACTAAGTCCGTTTGCTTTATCTCTTGTGAAAACTTGAAAAATGCCTTAACCGCCGAATAGAACTTCTGCAATTTCCCTGAACCGCTATTGGTGCCTATATAACAAACGTTACACAAAGCACTCAGACCTGCTTCATAATATCCATTTACTACGCTTGCGATTCCGCCCTTTGCATGTCTGTCAGGGCCAATCATAAGAACTCTTATCATTATTTAGCTTCATCTTTCTAGAATCGTGTAAACCCTCGGTACTTTTCTAAATCTGATTCTACTGTATTGCAATTTACTCTTTTTTAACACCCCAAGGCTTCATGCTTACAATATTCCCAGACACTTTTGCACCCAAGACAAGCTAAAACAAATTTGATGTGTTTTTGTTACAAACTGAATACATATCCCCTACTCATAAGCACATATATACAGTAGGATAGCCAAAAATCTTTATCTTCTCAAATAAAGGAGCATTAATGGTTCATTCTCTAACTCGCCGGTCTATGTGTACGCTTTCAGCATTAGCCCTCGCGTCACTTTGGCTTCCGTCTCGTGCCTTTGGTTTAGAGAGCGATGAGAAATCGGGGGCCGGCACCAACTCGCTCGTTATTGTCCACACCAACGACGTACACTGCGCCGTAGAAACTGATGACGAAAACGGAAATTTAGGATATGCAAAGCTTGTCGACTATGTAAAACAGGCAAAAGCAACCTACGGCGACAGTAATATAACCCTTGTTGATGCAGGTGATGCGGTACAAGGTAGATCAATTGGCACCCTCACACAAGGTGAGTATCTTGTTGAAATCATGAATGAATGCAACTACGATATCGCCATTCCTGGCAATCACGAATTTGACTATGGCATGACCGAATTCGATACGCTTGTTGCACGAGCAAATGCAAAATACCTGTCCTGCAATTTCTACGACTTGCGCACCAACACGCTACGTCTCGACCCTTACAGCATGCGCAGCTATACCACGGGTGCAGGTACGACAAATGTTGCTTTTATCGGAATTTGCACGCCTGAAACTCTCACAAAATCAGCGCCTAGCCATTTTCAAGATAACACAGGAAACATTATTTTTGGTTTTTGTGAAGACGAAACAGGACAAAAGCTCTATGATGCGGTACAAACTGCCGTAAATCAGGCTCGCGCCGACGGAGCTCATTATGTTGTAGCACTTGCGCATCTTGGACAAGGCGGCACTACAAGCTACTGGCGCAGCGATGCCGTCGTTGCCAACACAACAGGCATCGACGTACTCATAGATGGTCATTCGCATGAAGAATACATTCAAACACTTCCAAATAAGATTGGATACGACGTTTTAATCACGCAAACCGGAACCGAACTTTCAAGCATTGGCGCAGTAACCATTGACCCCACAGCGGGAACTATTTCTGCCTCTACTCCCCACTGCAGTGCAACACTTGTCAGGCAGTGGGATGGTGTTGATAAGCCAACAGAAGAATTTGTTGCCCAGAAGCTTGCAGACCTCGAAACTATAACCGGACGCGTAATTGGACGCTCTGACGTGCGACTTATTGCCTTCGAAGAGGATAACTACACGTGGGCGGTTCGCAACCGTGAAACAAACTTGGGAGACTTCGTAACCGACGCTTACTTGGCTCTCGCCTGGCGCAATGGAATCATGGCCGACGTCGCCTTAGTCAACGGTGGCGGTATAAGAACTAATATTGAGCCAGGAGATGTTACCTACGGAAATATTATTGATGTACAACCCTACAACAACCAGCTTTGTTATGTAGAAACCAAGGGACAAAACATACTCGATGCCTTAGAAATGGGATCTAGCCATACGCCAGAGCAAGATGGCAGCTTTCAACACGTTGCGGGTCTCACCTACACCGTACGAACCGATATTCCTTCTTCGGTAAAACTAGTAAACAGCCAATTCGCTGGTGTGACAGGAGAATACCGTGTTCGCGACGTTATGATTGAAGGCAGTCCTCTCGACGTCAACAAAACCTACAAGATGGTATCGCACACCTACTTGATTGTTGACGGTGGCGGAGGCATGAACATGTTTAAAAATGATACTGCCACCCTCATTGATTTGGATTCCGCAGCACTTATTGAATACGTACAATACGACCTAAAGGGCGTTATAGGATCAGAATATGCTGATGAAAATGGTCAAGGACGGATTATTCTAAAAGCTGGGCCAGACCCAGAACCTACGCCACCAATGCCCGACCCATCAGATCCAACCTCGTCTGACACTAAAGAAGAAACTAGCTCAAGTAAAACGGACCTGCTTGCAGATACTAGTGATAGCGCTATGCAAACTGCCGCGATTGCTACAAGCGTGGGGACCGCTGCAGCCTTAGGAATTGGCGCAGCTGCTCTCAAGCTCAAAGCAAACAATTTAGAAGAATAAGTATGAGAAAAATGTACTAGTAC
>CAYJGC010000026.1:0-20543 GCA_964369725.1 uncultured Eggerthella sp. | reverse complement strand
GGCACTTTTGCGTCTTGGGGAAAGTGCTTAGAGAATCTCGATTTTAACTAAGGGCTAAGGATGTTGGCATGCAAATCTCTCAATTAAAATTTAATCAAGATGGATTAATTCCTTGTATTGTTCAAGATGATTCAACGCAAGAGGTTTTGATGATGGCATGGATGAACGCTGATTCCCTTCGCATAACGCTTGATACTCGTGAGCTGGTCTTTTGGTCTCGCAGCAGAAAAGAGCTATGGCATAAGGGGTCTACCTCAGGCAATGTTCAGCGGCTGATTGAGCTTCGCTATGATTGCGATGAAGATACGTTGCTAGCTTTAGTAGATCCTGCGGGTCCTGCCTGTCATACAGGCGCTTCTTCCTGTTTTTTTCGTACCTGGGAAAGCTAACTTCTGACGAACTTGAAAATCCTTTTGGTCGGTCGCTGCGCATTTGTGTTGAAGGTTTTGTTTTTGCTTGTATGGAGCATATAATTACGCTACTATGGTGCATGTTCTTATCTTCCTTAGAAGATATTCTCTCATCGTACTTAATTAAGGAATTGCTGCATGTCTACACGTGCGTTCAATATCATCCAGAATCATAAAAGGAGGAACTGGTGAAATTTTTTCTTGACACTGCTGACTTAAAAGAGATTGAAGAAGCGGCTTCATGGGGTGCTCTAGCAGGAGTAACCACTAACCCTACGCTTTATGCACGTACAGGTGGAAAGCTGTCTGACTTTCATAATCATATTAAACGTATTTGCGACATAGTTGATGGCCCTGTATCGGCAGAGAGTGTGGCAATGACGCGTGATGAAATCGTGCGCGATGGACTTGAGCTGGCACAGATTGCACCGAATGTTGTGGTGAAGGTTCCTACTATGGTAGAAGGTCTTGCCGCTACTCGTACCCTGGCAGACGAAGGTATTCCGGTAAACATGACTCTTTGCTTTTCGGTTCCTCAGGCGATCTTAGCTGCTCGGGCTGGTGCACGATACATTAGTCCATTTGTTGGTCGCTTCGATGATATTTCTGAAGACGGACTCGAGCAGCTACATAACGTTGTAACTGCTATCAATAATTATGATTATTCCGACAACACGGTTAACAGTGAGCAGGTAGAGATTATTGCTGCATCAATACGAAGCGCTAACCATGTTACTCAAGCAGCTCTTATGGGTGCCGATATTGCTACGGTACCTTTCGATGTTTTAAAGAAGATGGTTTTGCATCCGCTCACTGATAGAGGACTTGATTCCTTTATGGAGGATTGGAAGAAAGTCCAGAACGCATGAGTGACATTAAATCATCAGAAGAAACTTCAACGGTAGTGGAGGATTTGTCCTTAGAGGTCGCGTCTGTGCCTACTCCACGTCGTAGACGAACTGCGACAGCACGAGCAAAAAAGCAGGAAGTTAAAAAAGAAGATACGCTAGAATTAAAAGACTCTGAACAAGTGGCTTTAAATAGAGACAAAGAAGAGGGAGAGGCGTTGCCTAAATCTGAGAAGCCTGTCAATAAACCTAAGCCGAGGCGCACAGTAAGAGCATCTAGTAAATCTAAAGAAGAGTCTTCAACCGAAGCTGTATTGTTAGTAAAAAATTCATCGAACCAGGAATCCTCGGAAAACTCTGACTCAAGCGAAGGAGACGTTGCAAAAGAAGCTTCAGAGCAAGAACGAAAGACAAGAAAGCTTAATAGGCAAGAAGGACAGCAGGAGCAAAAGCAAGACCAACATCCTAAGCGTTCTCATGTTGTTCAGGGTTCTAAAAACTCATCGGCTCAAAATGGAAATAGCCGTCAAAAACAAAATTCTCAAAAACAAAAGAATACTTCTTCTCAAGGTGGAAATCAACAGGCTGGCAACCAAAATCATCGCCGCCAGCGCCGTTCGTACAACAATCAGGGCAATAGAGAGATTCAACCCAGTATTTCTAAAGATGATCTTACAAAATTGAAAGTTATTGACCTGCGTGCTAAGGCAGCAGAGCTAGAGATAGATAGCACTGGTTTAAAGAAGCAAGAGCTCATTGACGTCGTATTCGATGCAAGCGTAAAAGCAGAAGGCTTTATAGAAATAGCAGGTATCTTGGATATTCTTGCAGATGGTTATGGATTCTTACGTACTCAGGGTTATCTCCCGAGTGAAACGGATTGCTATGTTGGATTGTCTACCATTAGGCGCAATGGATTGCGTAAGGGAGATATGATTACTGGCCAAACGCGTCCTGCCCGTGAAAATGATAAATACGCTGCTCTTCAGAAGGTTTCAACCGTAAATGGTGTTTCGGTTGAGGAATCACGTGGTCGAGTTCGTTTTGGCGATTTAACGCCGGTATATCCTGATAACTGTCTTACTATGGAACATGGGAAGAATTCTATCACCGCACGCGTTATTGACTTGGTGAGCCCTATAGGAAAAGGACAGCGTGGTCTGATTGTAAGTCCTCCTAAGGCGGGTAAAACAACAATTCTTAAAGATATTGCAGCAGCAATCAGTGCTAACAATCCGGAAGTTCATCTCATGTGTCTGTTGGTAGACGAACGTCCTGAAGAAGTAACTGATATGGAGCGTTCAATTAAGGGCGAAGTTATCTCCTCAACCTTTGATATGCCGACAGAAAATCATATCGCCGTATCAGAACTTGTTATCGAACGAGCAAAAAGACTTGTCGAAAACGGAAGAGATGTCGTGGTGTTGCTTGACTCTTTAACGCGTTTAGCACGTGCGTACAATCTTGCTCAGCCGGCTTCGGGTCGCATTTTATCGGGTGGCGTTGATTCTACGGCGCTGTATCCTCCGAAGCGCTTTTTGGGTGCTGCGCGCAATATCGAAAACGGTGGTAGTCTCACTATTCTGGCATCTGCCTTGGTGGATACGGGATCAAAGATGGACGAGGTCATTTTTGAAGAATTTAAGGGAACAGGCAATATGGAACTTAAGCTCGATCGCTATTTAGCTGATCGTCGTATTTTCCCTGCAATAGATCCGGTTGCTTCTGGTACGCGAAAAGAAGATTTACTTCTTGATCCACAAGAAGCTCCTCTTATTTGGGGAGTCCGGAGGCTGCTTGCAAACATGAACAACACGGAGCGAGCAATGGGTCAGCTTATTAAATCGCTCAAGCAGACCAATACTAATGAAGAGTTTTTGCAGCGCGCTGCAAAAAAGACATATTCGTCTAAGTCTGACACTATAGAAGAACTTTAATATTGTAGTACTGAGCGTAGGGAGTAAGAGGAGGAATTATGTCTCAAAATGATAATAATTGGCAGCAGCAGGCATGGAGTCAGCAACCTGCGCAAAAAGGAAATAATCAAGAAACTGTTCCATCTGACCCTTTTATATATGGTGGGGTTGCGCAACAACCTTATCCGAATTATGTTCAACCGACTCAGCAGCCTAAAAAACGTGGTTGGATAGTTGCTATCGTTGTAGTCGTTGCTATTTTTGCTCTGATGGCTACTAGTTTGTGGTCATGTACTTCGATGGTTTCGTCTGTTAGTTCTTTGGGGAGCTTGGGCGCTTCGTCTTTAGATGAAACAGAGTTTCTTACCTCAGATACGGTTGCAGTGATTTCTATCACGGGAACTATTCAATATGACGGTACAACTGCGTCGCCTGAGGGATTCAAGGAGCAACTTGATAAGGCTGCAGACAGCCCTTACATCAAAGCGGTTGTATTGCGCATAGATTCTGGGGGTGGAACGGCAACGGCTGGGGAAGAGATGTCGGCTTACCTGAAAGAATTTGTTGAAGAAACGGGAAAGCCTGTTGTCGTATCAAGTGCTTCTATTAATGCCAGTGCAGCGTATGAGATATCGAGTCAGGCCACGTATATTTATACGGCAAAAACTACCGCCATCGGTTCAATTGGTACCGTTATGCAGATTACGGATTTGTCGGAGCTTTTTGATAAGCTAGGTATCAACATCGAGAATATTACCTCTGCTGATAGCAAAGATTCTAGTTATGGTACGCGAGCTCTTAGTGATGAAGAGCGAGCATATTATCAAAGCATGGTCGACCAGATTAATGAAACGTTTATCGAAGCAGTAGCTGAAGGTCGTGACATGTCAGTAGAAGAAGTACGCGCATTGGCAACAGGCCTTACTTTTACGGGTATAGAAGCAGTTGAAAATGGTTTAGCGGACGAAATTGGTACTAAAGAAGATGCTATTGATAAAGCAGCCGAGTTGGCTGGTTTAGATGGATATCAGACAATTACGTTAGAGACTGCTGTGAATGATTTGTACTCACTTTTTGGATTAGCAACCGAAGATCAAGCCATCTCTGTCGATGAATTAGCGGCTATTTTAAAGGAGTTTGAAGGCGATGGAATTATTGCAAACTGATAGCAATCGTCTAACTTGGCCTAAGAGAGCAGTTGTAACCGCAGGTATGCCTTATGGTAACAAACCGCTCCATTTTGGTCATATAGCAGGAGTTTTTGTTCCAGCAGATGCTTTTGCGCGTTTTTTACGAGACCGTATAGGCTCGCACAACGTGCGTTTTATCTCGGGGACAGATTGCTATGGCTCTCCTATAAACGAGAGCTATCGTAAGCTTGTTCAAGCGGGTGAATTTGATGGGTCAATTGCTGACTTTGTTGAAATGAATCATAAGGCGCAGAAAAATACGCTTGATGCGTATGATATAAGCCTTTCTATATACGAAGGTTCAGGGCTTGGGTATTCGGGAGAGGTTCATCAGTTAATAACGGAAAAGTTTATCGAGAAGCTTCATGAAAATGGTTATCTCAAAAAACAATCCACGTTGCAATTCTTTGACACCGAAGCGCAGACGTTTTTAAACGGGCGCCAGGTTGTAGGACACTGTCCGGTTCAAGGATGTAAGTCAGAACATGCTTATGCAGATGAATGTGATTTAGGTCATAGTTATTCACCGGAAGACTTGATAAATCCCAAATCTTCTCTGACTGATACTACTCCAGAAATGAGACCTGTAGAGAATTGGTACTTTGATTTGCCTGCTTTTTCAGATTTTTTGAAAAAACATCACGCCGCTTTAGAGCAAAATCCTGAGGTTCGCTCCGTTGTTTCAAAGACTATCAAGGAGTTCTTGTCTCCGCCGGTTGTGTATATTAAAAACGATGCACGAGAAGCCTATGAAGAAATTGCCGCAGAATTACCTTCTCATGAATTGCGCGAACCAGAAAAAGGTAAGCAGAGTTTTGAGATTGAGTTTGCATCAATTGAAGACCGTGATGCAGCACGTGATGTGCTTGGGAGTTCATGTATTCGCTTCAGAACAGGAAAGACACTAGTGCCTTTTCGCATAACAGGAAACATCGAGTGGGGGGTTAAAGCGCCAGTACTAGAAGGCGTAGAAGGACTTACTGTTTGGTGTTGGCCTGAAAGCTTGTGGGCGCCTATGTCGTTTACCATGGCCGTTAATGACAAGTTAGGAATGCCGCGAGGAAGTTGGCGAGATTTTTGGAGTTCAGACGACGCCGAAGTGTATCAGTTTATTGGACAAGATAATCTGTATTTCTATGGCGTAGCTCAACCGGCGATGATTGAAGCGCTTAAACCGGGAGATATTATGACTCCTGGCAAGACAGAGACGCCTATCCGTCAGACAACTTTAGTAGCAAACTATCATATTCTCTTTGGGGACAAAAAAGCTTCTTCATCAGGCACCGTTCGCCCGCCGCGTGCAGATGAATTGTTGGAATTTTACACGGTAGAGCAACTTCGTGCTCATTTTCTTGCGTTGGGGCTTGATCAAAGATCGGTAGGGTTTAAACCTAAGCCATTCTTGGCAACTGAAGAAGATTTGGCAAATCCGCGTTTTGCAGATCCTGTACTTAAAGAGGGTGCATTATTGACCAATGTATTTAATCGTCTTGCACGAAGTTGTTTCTATGAGGCTCAAAATAATTTTGAGGGCTACCTTCCATTGGGCGATGTTTCTGATGAAGTGATTCAGAAAGTAAATGAGACAATGCTCACGTATGATACTATCATGCATCGGGTTGAATTCCACAGCATTATGTCTTTGATGGACACCTATATTAGATGGGCAAATAAATATTGGTCCGACGGGATTCGTGAGGCGCAATCTCAAGAAAATGAGGTACTTCGACGTCAGGTTTTAGTAGATTCATTTTATCTTTTACGTGTGGCAACACTGCTTATGCATCCTATTGTTCCGCGAGGTACTGAAAAGATTTGCGATTACTTAAATTTTGAGTTCGATGATTTCTTTAGCTGGAATTACGATTTCATGGGCATGGAAGAGCTTTGTAGTGCGGGTGAAATAACTGACGCACAGCATCGTATTCGAGAGCTTCCTCCGCGTTTCGATTTCTTTAAAAAGCATGCGAGCCAGTATTAGGCAGCTAACTGGAAGGAATCTTTTTGTTGAAAGTTGATATTTTTACTGATGGGTCTTCGAGAGGCAATCCTGGAGCAGGTGGCTACGGGGCGTTGCTTCGCTATGTTGACGGCAATGGAAAAACTCACGAAAAAGAGATATCGCAAGGATACAAGCTTACTACTAACAATCGCATGGAACTTTTAGGTGTAATTGTGGCGTTAGAAATGCTTAAAAGTCCTTGTGAAGTGACGCTCTATACCGATTCTCAGTACGTTTCTAATGCGTTTAACCAGAATTGGATTGAGGGATGGATACGACGTGGATGGGTAAACTCAAAAAAAGAGCCCGTTAAAAACACTGACTTATGGCTCAGGCTTTTGGAGGCAAAAAAGCTACATCAGGTTGCTTTTGTTTGGGTAAAAGGTCATGCTGACCATGTGGAAAACAATCGGTGTGATAGTTTGGCAACAACGGCAGCGGATGGAGACAATCTGTTGATAGATGAGGGTTATGTAGTGTAGTTCTTCGTATGAGAAGTAGCTGAAGTGGCACAGTGTTGTGTTTTATTTTGTTACACTTGCAAAGCATGAACGTTGAGGTGACAGGGAGCTAATATGAAAAGTAGACACGGTTTGGTGCAAACTAAAATGTTATGCAGTAGTTTAGTAGCGGTACTTTTGGCTGTTCTTCTTGCTTTTCCTGTGAGCGCCGCATACGCCACTCCTACGGCTACTGAACTACAGGCTGAGGCTCAGGCTACTCTTGCTTCGCTCAATACCATGCAAAGTCAGCTCAATGAACTTTCGGTTGCCTATGATGAAGCTCTCCTTGCGCAGCAGGATGCAGAAGCTAAACGCAGCGAAGCGCAAGTACGTATTGATGAAGTAACATTGCAAATAACCGACCTGCAAGAGCGTCTCGGTAGTCGTGCGCGCAGCATGTATCGAACAGGAAATGCGTCATTGCTTGACTTGCTTTTTGGCTCAACAACCTTTCAACAATTTGCTACCAATTGGGATATATTGTTGGTTATCAATGAGGACGATGCTCAGTTAATAGAAGAATCAAAAAACCTGCAAGAGGAATTATCCGAACAAGAAACTATCTTAGCACAGCAAGAATCACGTGCTGCTGAGGCAGCTCAAACAGCAATGTTAGCGCGAGACGATGCAAGTGCTACGGTGGCCTCGATGCAGGCAACGTATGATAGCTTGAGTGCAGAAGCATTGGCAGCTCTTGAGGTTGAACGCGCTGCTGAAGAAGCTGCTCGTGCTGCGCAAGCGCAGGAGGTAGTTGATAGGTCGGCAGAAGAGGCTAACACAGCTCAGAATAATTCTGACGCTTCATCAGGATCTACTTCGAACCCTTCTTCAGGTTCTACGCCACAGCCTGATTACAATGAACCTATTGCCGGTTCGGTAGTAGATCGTGCAGCAAGCCAGCTTGGAAAGCCGTATGGATGGGGTGGAGTAGGGCCTGCTTCTTATGACTGTTCTGGCTTTGTGTCTTTTTGTTTAAGTGGAAGCTATAGCCGTATCGGAACCACGTATACTTTTTTGGCTTGGCCACAAGTTTCAAATCCTCAACCGGGTGACGTTTGTGTAAGCGCTGGTCACTGTGGCATCTATGTAGGCAATGGACAAATGATTCATGCTGCAACGTATGGCGTGGGCGTGGTGTATGGTGCGGTTCAATCAGACATGATTATTGTTAGATCACCCTGGTAAGTTATTTCTAAACGAAACTAGTGTCAGTAAAATATATGGATAGTGTCAAAACACAGCTATGTGTGTAGGTTCTATCCATATAGTAAAGAGCAGCTATGCTGTGTAGGTATTTAAGCTGAATTTTTAATGAGTGTACGTAGTGAATCGATGCCTGTTCCATTTGCGGAAGAGCATACTATCAGAGGCGTCTCGTCGCTTAAATGCAGTTGCTTTTTAAGAGCAGCTTTTTGTTTTGCCTGTTGTTGACGAGAAAGCTTGTCGGCTTTCGTTAAAATGACGACAAAAGGTAAGTTCATTTCCTGAAGAAAAGATATCATATTGCTGTCAAGTTCTGAGACATTGTGACGAATGTCAACGAGAGAGCAAACTAAAACAAGATTGCGCTTTTGATTAAAGTACCCTTCAATAAGTTCTGACCAGCGCCCTTTATCTGATTTTGAAACTTTTGCATATCCGTAACCTGGTAAGTCAACAAAGCGTACTTCATCGCAAGAAAAGAAATTGATGGTCGCAGTTTTTCCGGGCATCTGAGAAACTTTAGCGAGACCCTTTCTGTTGAAAAGCTTGTTGAGTAAGGAGGATTTTCCTACGTTTGATCGCCCTGCAAATGCAATTTCAGGAAAGGTAGAAGATGGGAGCTGTGATGAGATTCCAAAAGATCGTTCAAATGCAACATTGTTTATATTCATGATTGATTCCTTGTATATAAAGTAAAGGTAGTGGGTAAATGAGCTTTCTCTATAGTAACGCATTTTAGTGAAAAGGAGAAAGATGGGGCATCTTTTCCCAGGCAGTTTCACACCCTCAGAGTGTCTTCTTAAGGCATTTGTTGGACAAAGAGCGCAGGCGCTAACAAATCTGTCTAAGTTTGCTGGTGGAACTGCTACTTTAGCTGGCTTAGTAATGGTTGCTCGTAATCAGAGCTGCTAACAGATTTGGTTTAGCTCACCAGTAGTTGAGTCCATAATAAAACCGCTCACGCGTACGTGAGGAGGCATAACAGGATGATTGCGTACCAGCTCTACGCTGCTTCGAACACTATCTTCGGTATCACCAAATCCTGCAAGCCAACGATCAAAATTTACACCGCAATGTCGAGCGATTTCGATACGCTCTCTAGAAACCCCTTGTTCAAGCATGGCGTTTATCATGCTTTGTCCGTTCATATGTTGAGCCCCGCAATTGGTGTGGGCGATAATCATGATGTCTTCAGCCCCAAGGTCACACACGGCAACAAGAATGGATCTCATAACGCTACCAAAGGGGTGAGTAACCAAGCCTCCAGCTACTTTAATAATTTTAGCATCTCCATTTTTTAAACCCAGCGCAGCAGGGAGAAGTTCAATCAGGCGGGTGTCCATACATGAAACAATGGCAATTTTTTTGTCAGGGTATTTGTCTGTAGTAAAACGTTCGTAGCCTTTTTGCTTAACGAAATTCTGGTTGTATTCAAGCAAAGAGGCGATATTAGGGGAAGACGTTATTTCACTTGCTTTAGTCATGAGAATCCTTTACGTATGTCTGGTAGTTTTTTATATCATAAAACAAGAAAGTGACCTCGCTTGTTGCTAAGGCCACTTTCTTTTAGTCTTGCTAGGTAAATGGTTTACTTTATTCGCTGCGGAGTGCTTCTACGGGGTCTTTGCGACTAGCTGCGCTTGAAGGAGCAAGACCGCCTAAAAACGTAAGAACTATACTGATGAGCACGAGTATCACTGCAGCATTGATAGGAAGTAGTGCAACATTGGGTACATCAAAAAGTGAGTATACAATAGCGTTAGCGGGGATGCAGATTAAGGCAGTAGCTCCAACACCAATAAGTCCTGCCAACAACCCAACAATAATAGTCTCCGCGTTGAATACACGGGCAATGTCTCCTTTGCTTGCGCCAATCGAACGTAATATACCAATTTCTTTTTTCCGCTCCAGCACGCTTATGTAGGTAATAACGCCAATCATGATAGAAGATACAACGAGCGAAATTGCCACAAAGGCAATGAGGACGTAGCTAATCATATTGACAATGGTGGTAACAGAAGACATAAGAGTACCCACCATATCGGTATAGCTAATCACTTTGTCGTCATTTCCTTGTGTTAGCTGCTCATCGTTGTATGCATCAAGAATAGCAATAACGTGTTCTTTGCTTTCAAAATCAATAGGATAGATATCTATAGCACTCGGTTCATCAAAATTAGCGTACCCGAATTTTGTGAGGTTGTTGTCGTATGAGGATTCTTCAGTAGACATCATTGACATCATGAGTTCGCTCAATTCGTCCTCGGTGAGATTCATGACGAATGCGTTTTCGAAGGCTGTCGCATCGATTGAGAACGCGTTTGCCATATTTGACGACATTTGGTTCATTGATGATTGAAGAGCGGCCGTCATCTGGGTCTGCATCTCGGCTGCCATGGCTCCCATGTAGATGGTAAGAGTTGAGGAAACGTAGCTTTGTAAGGCGGTTGAAATCTGGTCAGTTAGGTTGCTTTCACCTACTATGGTAGCTAGTGAAGCGGTGAAGCTAGCTTGGATATCAGGCTGATTAAGCCAATCAGATGCAGAAAGCGCTTTGATGGGATTCTCTATAAATTCAGGAGCAAGGCTGGGATTACTGGGATCGTAATCGGGGTTTTCAATTAAGGGTGGGTAGCTGGTGAGATAGTCGGCATAGTCTTGCATGTAGCTTGACATGAGGCCGGAGACTTGCCCTACCAGTGCTTCATCAATATGAATTTGACTCATAAGCGCATTCATATCGGGAGTAGGTACGCTGGGCAACGTGCTTGTCGCGGATGTGAGATTGAGTGCGTTTGACAGGTCAATTGAAAGCGCATTTTCGTCAATCACAATAGCGGCTTGGAGCGCATGTTCGTCGATGGTGAAGAGAGAAGTCATGTCAAACGCGCTAGTTTCCTCTTCGGCACCAAATTCCGTGCCGGTTATAACGTTAAGAGTAGGATTGGCTAGTTGATCTTTAACGATTTCGCTTGATTTCGCTTGGGTGACTATCTGTGTGGTCATGGAAGGGAGATAGTATATACCGGAAGTCAGCATGGTTGCGCTGGCATCTTCCTTTGGTTGGACTATGCCAACTATAGTGACATCCTTGCTTGAGGCAACTAGATTTTTCATATAGTCAGCATTGTCTTGTTTATTGGTCCAGACATTATATTCTTTGTCGTAGGAATAGTAGTCCGATGCATTGACAAGCTTAAAGGTGACATCAAGGATTTCATCATAGGTTGGGTCTGTTAAATCGTGGGGAACTTCGACCTCTTCTTCTGCAGCAAATTTTTTAACCATTTCATCGAGTTCGTGAGGATTTCTGAGCCCCATAGTGTAGAGAAGTTGATCCGCCATGGATCCGCTGCCTGTCAGCACAAGTACTACTTCGTCATAGCTAGATGGCCACTGACCGGCTAGCACATCGTATTGATCCTCATAAAGAAGTGGACTGCTGGGTAGTTCGTAGAAGACATCGGTGCTCATGGACATAGACATGAGGCTGTTTGAGCTAGCGCCTGAACTTAGTCCTAGTGAAGAGAATGAGGTGTCAGGGTTAACTTGACGGGTGTATTCTTCAGTTTGGCTAAATATTTGAGGCGTAACGTCATAGCTGTATTCAATAGCATTGGTGTATTGTTCTATGTTGCTTTCGTCGCTATCAAGATACTTTTTTAGCGAAGCAAGGTCGTTTGAGGTAAGACTTGACGCAATATTAGTAACCACTTCAGTAATAGCGATAGTTCGAGAGGTTTTTTCATCGCCTTCTGTATTAGTTTCTTCTGATGGGTTAGGCATTCCCATCATCATCATTGACGTTATGTCAAATCCTGAGCTCATGATTTCTAGAGGATATTCTGAAAGAGTTTCTTCTTCAACTGTCTGAATGTAATTGCTGACACCGTTAGCTAGTGCCAGAATTGCTGCGATGCCAATAATTCCGATAGAGCCAGCAAAAGACGTCATAATGGTACGTCCTTTTTTGGTCATGAGGTTGTTGAAGGAAAGTGCGAGTGCGGTAAAGAAAGACATAGAAGTGCGCCGTACCTGTTTTGTGCTTTCCTGAAGTGATTCTAAAGCAGGGTTAAAAGGATTGGTGTCGCTACAAATGACGCCGTCGGTTAAAGTGACGATACGGGTGGCATATTCATCGGCTAAGTCGGGGTTGTGCGTAACCATAATAACTAACCGGTCATGGGCGATTTGGGTGAGTAGGTCCATAATTTGAACGCTCGTTTTTGAATCGAGCGCGCCGGTAGGTTCGTCTGCTAGTAGAATTTCAGGGTCGTTGATGAGGGCGCGCGCAATGGCAACACGCTGCATTTGCCCACCAGAGAGTTGGCTTGGACGCTTATTGATGTGCTCTTTAAGGCCTACTTGGTCGAGAGCATCGATCGCGCGTTTCTTGCGCTCTTCACGCGAAACACCTGAAAGCGTAAGGGCTAGTTCGACATTTGCAAGAATAGTTTGATGGGGAATAAGGTTGTAGCTTTGGAATACAAATCCAATGCGATTATTGCGATAGGTGTCCCAATCGCGATCTTTGTATTGTTTAGTAGAAATACCGTCAATGACAAGATTGCCCGAGTTATATTGGTCAAGACCTCCAATGATATTAAGCAGCGTTGTTTTGCCTGAACCAGAAGGGCCTAAGATAGCTACGAACTCACTGTCGCGAAATGCGACCGAAACGTTGTCTAGTGCTATTTGAGAAAAGTCAGCAGTTTTGTAAGACTTGCATATATGTAAGAGTTGAAGCATGGTTGCCTTTCGCTCGTTTGTTTGCTTGCTGTTGACATAGCGTGAATGTACTGATGCCTGTTCGTTTTTGATTGGTTAGAAGCGTCTTACTCATGGTAAAGGTTTGCGGCGGTTTTTGCACCATAATAAGTGTAATCTATCTTATATCATTTGAAATTTTTCCAAAGTGCTCGAAAGGAAAGATTGGCTTCATATGGTGAGACAAAATTCTTAGAGGTAGTTTATTTATAGGTAGTACAAAGGTGCTTCTGGGTGGTAATATTCGTGAATAGAGAGAATGAAAGGAATCATATGGAGCGCGAATCAGCTTGGAAAAAATATAACGAAAGTGATTTACAGGAGCTTGAAAGGCTTGCTGCAAAGTACCGAGAGTTTATTTCTCTCAATAAAACCGAACGAGCATGTGTGACAGCAGCTATTCAGATGGCTGAAGAAGTTGGTTATGTGTCGCTTGAGCAGGCGATTAGGCAAGGTAGCCAATTGCAAGCAGGAGATAAAGTGTGGGCTCAAGCCCACGGTAAAGCCTTGATTTTAGTTCAATTGGGAAGCGATTGTCTTTCTTTAGGATTTAACATTATAGGTTCTCATGTTGATTCGCCTCGTTTAGACATTAAACAAAATCCTCTGTATGAGGCAAACGATTTTGCGCTGTTAGATACTCATTATTACGGAGGCATTAAACACTATCAATGGGTAACTGTTCCTCTTGCGCTTCATGGTGTTGTGGTAAAAACCGACGGCACGGTGATTGATGTTCAGGTGGGGGATTCGCCCGATGACCCGGTTTTTTGTGTGACAGATTTATTAATCCATTTGGCAAGTCAACAAATGAGTAAAAAAGCAGCTGAAGTGGTCGAAGGGGAGGCGCTTGATTTATTGATAGGGAATCGTCCTCTGGTGATTGAGCTGGTAGATGAAGAAGGAATTGGAAATGAAGCTGTTTGTGCAACAGATGATACCAATGCTCCTGCTTATGAAAAACTTGCTAAAAAAGAGCCAGTAAAAGCTTTTGCACTCAAGTTGCTTTTTGAAAAATATGATATGAGCGAAGAAGACTTTCTTTCCGCAGAGCTTGAAGTGGTTCCGGCTGGTTCGGCGCGTGACTTGGGTTTTGACCGGAGCATGATTATCGGCTATGGTCAAGATGATCGAGTATGCGCATATACATCGCTTGTGGCACAGTTGGAGTTAGCTCAGCAAGAGCTCGAGAGGTCAGTTGTCTGTATTTTGGTAGACAAAGAAGAGATTGGCAGCGTAGGTGCTACTGGTATGACATCACGATTCTTTGAAAGCACAATTGCCGAGATAATGGAACTTGCTGGCGTAAGCGGACCTCTTTTGCTTGCACGTTCTTTAGCTGCGTCGCGTATGATTTCTTCTGACGTTGCCGCTGGCTTTGACCCAGCTTATGCTGGAGTATTTGAAGCGAAGAACAGTGCGTTTATGGGTCGCGGACTTGTTTTTGCAAAATATACAGGAGCGCGAGGAAAAAGCGGCAGCAACGACGCACGAGCTGAGTATATGGCACGTATTCGAAGTATCATGGAAGAGGCACAGGTTTCTTTTCAAACTTCGGAGCTTGGTCGTGTTGATGCGGGTGGCGGTGGAACTATTGCTTATATTCCGGCTGAATACGGAATGGATGTTATCGATGCTGGTGTGGCAGTATTGTCTATGCATTCCCCTTGGGAGGTTACGAGTAAGGCGGATATTTTTGAAGCATATAAAGGATACAAAGCCTTTTTGAAGTATAGTCAAGGATAGGCATGGAGGCGCGGCAGCTAACAAAGAGACAATCCTTACGAGGATTTTTTGTGGGGAGTGTTGCCCTTGTTTTGGTATTTGCTTCTACTTCTGCTCCTGTGCCTCTTTATGAACTATATCAGACAGATTTTGAGTTTAGCGATAGCGAATTATCTTATACGTTTGTTGCGTATTTAGCGGGAGTGATAGCAACCTTGCTGTTTGCGGGGCGAATATCGGATGCTTTTGGGCGCAAAGTAGTTTCAATTGCCGCGCTTCTTTTTGTGATTTTGGGGTGTGTGTTGTTTTTGCATGCTGACGGTATTGTCTTAATTTGGCTAGCGCGCATTGTTCAGGGGATAGCTGCGGGCCTCACTATGAGCGCGGTTTCGGTTTTTGTGGTCGATACCATTTCTCAATATCGATTGTCCTGGGGAGCTATAGTTGTAGGTTGCGGGCCTTTTTTAGGAATAACCATAGGATCCATAAGCTCGGGATTGAGTTACGAGCTAACTGCTTCGAGTACCGTGATTTATTACGCTATGATTGCTTCAGCGGTCTTGGCGTTGCTTTTGCTGTGCCTCACCATTGAGCCGTTATCGAAAAAAGCATCCGTGCGTTCTTCGATAAAAATTAGGTTGTACTTTAAACAATCTTTGCTCTCACGTTATTTGGTTTCTGCTTTAGTGTATCTCAGTGTTTGGTCAGTGGGAGGGTTTTTTCTTACGTTTTCCGCTTCGATGGCCTCGCAAGTTTTCGGACAAGATTCTTTGTTGATGACTTCGGCCCTGTTGGCGTGTGCGATGGGAACTTCAATACTGAGTGTGCCGCTATCAGCACGTTTTCGTCCGGCAGATTCTTTACAGGTATGCATTGTTTTGTTGTTTGCTTCGGTTTTATTGCTGGCCATTATGCTTAATGGAAAAGCCTTGGCTCCTTTTCTTTTTGCAGCCGGATGCTATGGTGTTTTTTCGGGCGTGTGTGTTAACTCTGTTATGCATCTTTTTCTGCAAGAAACACCGTTGTCCGAGACTTCATCTATGATTTCGACTCTTAATCTAGAAACGTATCTCTGTTCAATGAGTATGAGTATGTTGGCAGGATTTTTGGTGAACAGCGTTTCTTTCGCGGAAATATTATTTATTTTTGCGGGTATTACATTTGTAGCAGTAATCGCCATTGTTGTATACGTAAGACTGGTACAATAACCAATCGCGGTAAAATTTATTGTACGTAAACGCTAAAGAAGGCTGCAGAGTATGAAACCCTACAATCCTCATGAATTAGAGCCCCGCTGGCAACAGATGTGGGATAAGACTGAACTGAATAAAGTAACCGAAGATTCTTCAAAGCCCAAACGTTATGTGCTTGAAATGTTTCCCTATCCATCGGGCGACATCCATATGGGTCATGTGCGTAACTATACTATTGGTGACGTGGTGGCGCGTTATTCAAAAATGCAGGGATTTGATGTATTGCATCCAATGGGTTGGGATGCGTTTGGTTTGCCTGCTGAAAACGCTGCCATAAAAAATAATAGCCATCCAGCTACATGGACGTATAGAAATATTGATACGCAAAAGGAAAGCTTTAAGCGCATGGGTTTTTCTTACGATTGGGATCGGACGGTTGTAGCGTGTGATCCTGAATATTATCATTGGGGTCAATGGATCTTTTTGAAGTTTTGGGAGCGCGGCCTTGTAGAGCGTCGCAACAGTCCGGTGAATTGGTGCGAGAGCTGTGGAACAGTGCTTGCAAACGAGCAAGTAATCGAAGGAAAATGTTGGCGCTGCGACCGTGAAGTTCAAAAGCGTGACTTAACGCAATGGTATTTTAAAATTACTGATTATGCACAAGAGTTGCTCGACGATTTGGATCAATTACCTGGTTGGCCTGAGCGTGTTAAGCAGATGCAAGCCAATTGGATTGGCCGCTCTGAAGGCGCAGAGGTGACGTTCACCTTGTGTAATGCTCAAGGAGAAGCTCCTCAAAATCCTACCGAAGAAGACCTTATTACGGTTTTTACTACGAGACCGGATACCTTGTTTGGTTGCTCGTTTTTCTTGCTTGCCCCAGAGTATAAGGGTCTTATGGCGCTTGTCGAAGGAACTGCTTACGAGGCTTCTGTGCGCGAAGTGGTTGAACAGGCCTCTAAGGTAAGTGCGGTAGATCGCATGCAGGGAGATCGTGAAAAGAATGGCGCCTTCACTGGTCGTTACATGATTAACCCGGTAAATGGTGAAAAAGTCCCTGTATGGGTTGCAGATTATGTAGTAAGCGATTACGGCACTGGCGCCGTGATGGCAGTACCTTGCGGTGATCAGCGTGACTTCGAGTTTGCTCGTAAATACGACTTGCCTATTATCCCTATAATTTTAGGGCAAGAGGATCCTCTATACCCTGAGCTTGCAGATCAAAAAGAACGTAAAGTGACTTCGGTCGATTGGGATTGTGCGTTTGACGCGGAAGGTATTTTGGTTCAATCTGGTTCATATACAGGAATGGTGGGCGGCAAGCATTCGCCAGCGGCAGAGGCAATCATTGCGGATTTAGAGGCTGCGGGTAAAGGTCGTACTAAGGTTGAATTCCGCTTGCGTGATTGGCTGATTAGCCGCCAGCGTTACTGGGGAAATCCCATTCCTGCTATTCATTGCGAAGCGTGTGGACTTGTTCCGGTACCCGAGTCTGATTTGCCCGTGCGATTGCCTGAGGATATTGATTTGGCTGCGGGAGAGACGCTTGCAACACATGATGCTTTCGTAAATACTACTTGTCCCGTATGTGGAATACCTGCGCGTCGCGAGACGGACACCATGGATACCTTTACTTGTTCAAGTTGGTATTACCTGCGCTACACTGACCCTCATAATGACCAGCTACCTTTTTCACCTGAGAAAGGTAATCGCTGGATGCAGGTTGATCAGTACATAGGTGGTATTGAACATGCTATTTTGCATCTATTGTATAGCCGCTTCTTTACGAAGGGTTTGCGCGATTTAGGCATGCTTGCCATAGATGAGCCTTTTGCAAACTTATTGTGTCAAGGCATGGTTAAAGACGAGCACGGAGAGACCATGTCAAAGTCAAAGGGAAATGTTATTGCTCCTGAAGACATGATTGCAGAATATGGTGCTGATGCGGTACGCGCCTATATTCTATTCATGGCACCACCTGATAAAGACCTTTTATGGGATGAGGGCGGTCTTGCCGGATTGTTTAAATTTATGAATCGCGCCTGGCGTGTTGTGAGTGACTTGTGTGGTAAGGCTGCAGAGGAAACGTTGTATCAAAAGGGCGCTTCTGCTGAAAAGCAGGACGAAGCCTTTAAGCGTTTGAAGCGTGAACGTCATCGCGTGGTTGGCAAAGTTGTGGATGACTTTAATCGCAACAATTTTAATACAGCAATTGCAGCCATTATGGAGCTTACTAATGCCACCAGTGATTATCTTCGCCAAACTTCAACGGAAGAGCGTAGGGAGAATGAGGCCTATTGTGCACTTGATTTAGAAGTTGCAGAGGTTATTGTAAAGCTTATGGCTCCTATTGCTCCCCACTGGGCAGAAGAGTTGTGGAGTTCTGTTTTGGAGCGGGATGCTTCGGTGCATGTTCAGGCTTGGCCTGCCTTTGACCCCGAACAGGCAAAAGCAGATGAGGTTGAGCTGGCTGTTCAGCTCAATGGTAAAATGAAGGCAAAAATTACTGTAGCTTCAGATGCCTCAGAAGATATGGTAAAAGCAACTGCTCTTGAAGAGGTGGCAGCCTCATTAGAGGACAAAGAGATAAAGAAGGTCGTTGTTGTTCCCGGTCGTTTGGTAAATATTGTTGCAAAATAGCGGGCGACTTAGTACTACGTAGTTTAAGTATAGAGCAGGGTAGCTTAGTGAAATGAGTTACTCTGCTTTTTTGTGAAGTATTGAACAGTTTTTGAGTGATATTCAACCTGGATGCAGGAACACGATGGAAGGCCTAAAGACACTAACTTGTTAAAATTGCCAAGCTGTCAGAAAGTTTTGCTATTTAGTTGTAGTCTTCTTTGTTTTTGCATGGTTAAAATATAGATACAGCAAGACGTGGTACGCAGTTTGTTATTATCGATGTATGGCTAAACAGAAGAAGAGAAAAATATTGACGATGCTTGTTCAATTTGTATGTACCTGCGTCTTACTTGTGATGGCAACATGTGTTGTCTCTAATATTGTTGTATATGCTACTACCCACAATGATATTGTTGCAATGGAGGAGGCGACAGCATTTGAAGCGGATGCCATTTTAGTTTTAGGCGCTTCAATTTTGCCTGATGGAAGCCCTTCGAGCATTTTGCAAGACCGCTTAGATAATGCGGTAGAACTTTATTTTGCGGGCGTTGCTCCAGCAATTCTGGTAAGTGGCGACCATGGTACAGAGTCATATAATGAAGTAAATGCAATGAAGGATTACGTTGTTTCACAAGGGGTTCCTAGCGAGGATGTGTATTGTGATCATGCAGGGTTTTCTACCTATGAGAGCGCGTATAACGCTAAGCACGTATTTGGGATTGAGCGTATAGTCATTTCGACGCAGACGTATCATCTGTATCGTGCCTTGTATGCGGCTGAGGGTCTAGGTATGGATGCGCTGGGTGTGGCAAGCGATTTTCATGAATACACCAGTCAGAACAGTTTTGATGCAAGAGAGTTACTTGCTCGTACCAAGGATTTTTTCCTCGTGCTGTTTAAGACAACTCCTGAAGTGATTGCTGAACCAGTGAGCCTTGATCAATCGGGTAATACTACTAACAGGAAAAGGTCTGAGTAGTATCTAGAGGGCTGTCTGCATTGTCCTCGCATGTATTACAGATTTGTTTCAATCTCCTCAACTGTATCAATGAGTTTTTGCTGGGAGTGAACACCTGTTAGAAGACAATTGTAATGACTCTTAATCGTCAATTGCTTTATAGCAATGAAGCAAAACTAGTAAAGACATTATAGGAGTTATAGTTTATATATCCTTGCTTCGAGTAAGAAATCAACTAATATAAGTGCTATGCAATGGGAAGTTGCGTAGCACTTTTTGCTAGAGAGCTTTTCCTGATACGTGGTTGAGAAAAGAGATGATTTATGGCAGAGATTTCTTACTTCAAATATGGTAAAGAAGAGACTGATTATCTGTGTGCTCGGGATTCTCGTTTGGCTGATGTGATTGAAAAAGTTGGAGCCATTCAGCGTGAAGTTAGGCCAGATTTATTTGATGCTTTAATCCATTCAATTGTCGGGCAGCAGATTTCAACTAAAGCGCATGCGACTATATCACAGCGTATTGAAAGTCGGTTTGGGGTTCTCAATCCTCAGAATGTTTCGAAACTTTCGAATGAAGAGCTTCAATCAGTGGGACTTACTTTTCGCAAAGTTTCTTACATGAAGGAAGCTGCCAGACGCATCTTAGCAGGGGAGCTGGATTTAGAATCTTTGCGAGATATGCCAGATAATGAGGTATGTCGTGCCCTCAGTTCGCTGCCAGGCGTGGGTGTTTGGACGGCAGAAATGCTTATGACGTTTTCAATGCAACGTCCGAATATTATAAGCTATGGAGATCTGGCTATTGTGCGAGGGTTGCGCATGATTTATCGCCATCGTTGTATAACTCCTCAATTGTTTGAAAAGTACCGCCGCCGCTATTCCCCTTATTGCACGGTAGCAAGTTTGTATCTTTGGGCAGTTGCAGGTGGGGCGATTCCAGAGTTGCGTGATTTGGCACCAAAGTCAAAACCGAAAATAAAGAAGCTGAGCTAGGAGTTGTTGGTATTAGGAAGAATTTACTTTTGAGTGAAGTTTAGAGTTAAAGGTATCTAGCGGGGGTTTTTGGAACCTTCACCGCGAGGACTGTGCTTTACGATAGAGCGTAATGTTAGAGCTGTTTGTGGGGAGGGGTGTTAAGAAAAAGCAAGGTCAGACCGAAGTCTGACCTTGAGAGTTAGTGGTGGTCGATGTAGGATTTGAACCT
>CAYJGC010000025.1:8250-21138 GCA_964369725.1 uncultured Eggerthella sp. | reverse complement strand
GTGGATCTTCGAATCGATTGAGTAGAAAAGAGTATACTCAACAAATCAAAAGGCGCTCATTAATTCAACGTGTAGTAATTATTGCGGCAAGTTTTTTGCTCGTTGTTTTTGGTGCAACGTTTGTCGGAGGATTGGTTTTTTTGAGCGCAATCGACAACAAGATTTTGCTCGAGAATGAAGAGCTGTCTTCCGTGTTGACACCAGCAAAAGAAGAGGAGCCTTTTTATACTCTTGTTGCCGCAGATTTAGATTTGGAGACTTCATCTCAGTTAGAAGAAGGATATGACGCCTTTGCCTTGGTGCGTATTGATACATCGCAAGACCTTGTTACCCTTGTTTCTATACCGGCTAATGTAAAGACGTATCTTTCTTCAGGTGACGCCGACACGTTGAGTTCTTTAGCAGATCTTGAAGGCGATGCCGCTTTGGTGAGTGCAGTTTCTCAGTTTTCTGACGTTGAAATTGCCCATTTTGTCAAAATAAATGCAGAAGGAATTGTTTCATTGGTTGATTCCTTAGGTGGCGTTACTGTTGAGGTTTCTGAGGAAGTAGACGACCCAGCTGCGGGAAATGTGTATATCCCTGCAGGCATTCAAGCTCTAGATGGGGCGGCAACGCTAACATTTTTACGAGCTACCAATTTTACCGAGGGTCTAGAGTTGCAGGCTGCAAATCAGCAGAGTGTTTTATCTGCTTTATCCCTCCGTTTGCTAGAGGAGGGAAATATTGACTTTCTTTTGACTCTCGATGAGGTAAGTGAGTTTTTTAGAACTACTATGGGTGCAGGTGAAGCGCGAGATATGGCGGAATCTTTGCGCGACATAGACTCATCGACAATTTTAGGTGCCATGGTTCCAGGGTACGAATCAGAACAAGAGGGAAAAGAATTCTTTATTCCTTCAAATACCAGCTGGGTCACCATGATGGCTGCGGTTGATTCAGGGCAAGACCCCGTAGTTCCTGAAGAGATAACTACCGTAGATCCAGGTAGTTTTACGTTGACTGTTCGCAATGGTGCAGCAATTACGGGAACAGCAACGGAGGTGTCAGAGATTCTTCTTGAAGATGGTTTCCTTGTTGATGAAGTGGGAAATACTGATACGTCTGTTTACCCTGAGACTCTGGTTGTTTACAGAGACCCCGCTATGGAAAGCGCGGCAAATACGGTCGTGTCTGCCATAGGTATGGGTAGAGTGGTTTACGATACAACTTTTTATGTCTTTGAAACGGATGTTTTGTTGATAATAGGAGGAGACTGGGTTCCTATTATCGTCTAGTCGAGCATTCGTCTGCATTTCAAGGGCTTTGTCAATTTCTTTCGCTACCCTGTGGTAGAATCGAATGAGAAGAATCAGTTCATGTTTAAAGGAGAAATAATATGGTAGACAAAAATGATGTAGCAGCAGTACTCGAGCTCATTCGTCCAAGCCTTCAGGCGGATGGCGGCGATGTTCGTCTCATCGATGTTGCAGAAGATGGCACGGTTACGGTAGAGCTTCAGGGGGCTTGCAAGGGTTGCCCTATGTCTCAAATGACTTTGACCAATGGTGTTGAGCGTATCTTAAAAGAGCGTGTCCCAGGAGTTGAAAAAGTCGTTAAGATTGACTAGTTTTAACTTTTAAGGGAAGGAAAACTTATGACTCAATGCTGGGAGAAACGTGGTTGCGATGAGGAGATGATGGCTCGTTGTCCTCACAACGAACCAGGTGAACCTTGTCCGGCGGACTGTCATTTTGCCGCCTGTCATCGTCCCACGCATGAGGTGTGTCAGGATTTCGCCGTTTTACTGAATCCAGATCTTTATTATGATGCGTCTGTTAAGCAGGTATGTCGCTTCTGCGTTCATTTCCTTACTAATGGTCCTTGTATTTCCGAAGGGGTAGAAGAGTATCCGCGTCTAGGAAGCCCTAATAGGTTTTTGCTCTAGAGACGACGGAGTGTAAATATTCCTTCTGAATTTTGCCAACCCGAAAAATAAGCATAAGTTTTAAAAGTACGCGACCTAAGGGTTGCGTACTTTTTGGTAGTAAGAGGAGGGCTTCTGCTACAATGAATGAGATTGATTAGGCAAATGAAGGAGTGTGGGCAGATGGCTCAAGGAATGACGTGTCCTGCTTGCGGAGCGACAGGGATTGATGTGTGCCAATTTGAATCAATGATGGTCTTGCGTATTGATTTAGCTCTGTTTACTTTGCTTTGCCCGCATTGTGAAAATACCATATCTGGAATTCATCGCATTCCTAAGCAACTGCGCGAGAAAGTGCTGTTTGCTGCAATTGAGGTTGACGCTGGTATGGGTCTCAATTAAATGTACTCTCTGTAAGCCTAGCGTACTTTTAGATGCGTTTGTCGTTTGTTAGTTGAAAGGTTTGTACCTGAATGCTTAATGAAATTTACCAAAATTTAGATCCCGTATTATTTGCTTTTGGGCCAATTGTTATACGTTGGTATGGTTTGGCTTACGTATTTGGCTTTGCTGTCGCTTTGCTTATTGTTTGGCGGGTGGCACGACGATGGCGTCTTCGCATTGGAGAAGATGAATTGCTCACAATTTTATGCTGCGTAGTGATTGGCGTTATTTTAGGTGGGCGTTTGGGATATGTTATCTTTTACGGAGAAGGTGCTTATTTGAGCGACCCTCTACGGATATTTGCCTTTAATGAAGGCGGCATGAGTTTTCATGGGGGTTTGATAGGAGCTTTGACCGGTGGTTTATTGGCGGCAAAATTTACCCGTATTCCTTATTTAACCCTGGCGGATCTTGGTTGCATTGCAGCGCCGGTGGGGCTTTTCTTTGGACGGATTGCTAACTTTATCAATGGTGAATTATGGGGAGCACCAACAGACGCTGCTTGGGGTGTTATTTTTGGTGGTACTGCAGGAATGTTGCCACGACACCCAACTCAACTGTATGAGGCTTTTTTAGAGGGAATCGTTATCTTTGTTGTGTTGTATCTGCTCTCGCGTGCCAATCCACCGCGTCCGCAAGGCACTTTTCTTGGTCTTTTTCTTATGATGTATGGCTCCTTTAGATTCTTGATTGAGTTTGTGAGAGAACCCGACGCGCATTTGGGTTACCTGTGGGCAGGCTGGGTAACAATGGGGCAGCTGCTGAGTCTTCCTCTCATTGCCATAGGAATTGCTATTTTTGCATATGCACTTGTCGTGAAAAAACCTCAGCAAGGGTTACCTGAAATGACACAAATGAAGTAACATATAACTGAATTCGCCTTAAACCTACGATTTGAATGCAGGAAGTAGGTATCGCGCTCTTTGAGTAAGTAATGTAGTAATATGAGCGAAGGCGCAGGAAAGACCTGCATGAAACCTTAAGGGGGTTTTAACATGGATGTAAAATTCTATAAGTGTTCTCATTGTGGTAATGTTGCGGTAAAGCCCTATGATCAAGGTGTACCCTTGGTTTGTTGTGGTGAAAAAATGGGCGAGTTGGTTGCTGGAGCCACTGACGGTGCGCATGAGAAGCATGTTCCTGTTGTAAGTATTGAAGGTTCAAGCGTTCATGTAGAGGTGGGAAGTGTTATCCATCCTATGACACCTGAGCATCATATCGGATTGATTTGTTTGGTGAGTGAACAGGGTTACCAGATGAGACCAGATTTAGCGGATGGTGCTCCCATAGCCGATTTTGCTCTTGCAGAAGGCGATGCTCCATTAAAGGTGTATGAGTATTGCAATCTTCATGGTTTGTGGGTAGCAGAAGTCTAAACTTGTGATATAGTGCAAAGGCTTGTCTTCGCCTTGGTCGGAAACCAAGGCTCGTTTAAGGAGAACCAGATACTATGAAGCAGGGAATTCATCCAGAGTACATGGAATGCACGGTAAAGTGCAGTTGCGGCAACACGTTCGAAACTAAATCGACGAAGCCAGAGCTTAAGATTGACATCTGTAATGCATGTCATCCGTTCTACACAGGACAGCAGCGCTTTGTTGATACAGGCGGACGCGTACAGCGCTTCGCTAACAAGTTTGGCGGTTCTGCAACTAATGCAGTGGCTGAGCGTGAAGCTGCTCGTAAAGCTGCTCGTGCTAATGCAGTTGCTGAAGCAGAGGCTAAGAAGAAGGCTGAGCGTGAAGCAAAGGCTGCTGAAAAGGCTAAGCGTGCAGAGGAATTTGCAAAGAAGGCTGAAGCTGAAGCTAAAAAGGCTGCCGCGGCAGCTGCTGCTGCGGCAGAAGCTGCTCCTGAGTTGGAAGTTTCCGCTGAGGAAGCTGCAGCTGTAGACGCACTTGTTGAAGAAGCCTAGTTCTTAGGTTGTCACAGAGTGTTACTTGTTAAATGCCCAGCTTAGCTGGGCATTTTTCATTATCTGTTCCAGGCAAGAAAAGCCCAAGTAACTTTGCGTGTGGTTCGAAGCCGATAGGCTTTTTCGGGAAGCCCTTTGCAGTCAACTAAGCCAACGTTTTCATTGGGAACAATGTTGTCTGCTACCCAATAATGTAGCTGATCAAGCGCCACACTTCGTTCTTCTTGAGGAACGAGTATTCCTGCATCTTCGACCATACGACTAAATACTTCATAGGCTTCTTCAGGGGAATCAAACGTATCGGTTCTGTAGCTTTCTATATATGAAACTTCTGGTTTGAGATTTTCGCTCACTAAAATATTGAAAGCATAGAGATAGTCTCTCCCCAATACTTGCTTTAACCCTATTGCATTGAGAATATTTTCGTCGACACGTGGAGAACTACCTGTTGAGAGGGTGATACAAACCCTACGACGAGCTGTATTGGTAAGTTTGAGAAGAGCGTCACGCAAGTTTGATGTTGCAATGGAGCGAGAAGCAAAAGCAACATCGACACAATTGTCGCAGATTCCTTGCTGAAGCCAGTTGTCATCCCAGCTCATAAGTTTGGATGTTATTGACGTAATCTGTTTTTGCTGGGCTTCTTCATGTAAAACATCAAGCATGCCTTGTGAAAAATCGGCAGCAATTACCGGGTGATTTTTCATTGCGAGCGGAAGGGAGAGTGCTCCTGTGCCGCAACCCATATCAAGAACGGATTCTTCCGGATGAAGGTCTGCAAGCTGTAAGAACTTTTCAACATAGGCATTAGGAGCATCTTTGGTGGAAAACGAAGATGCACGTTTGTCCCAGTATGCAGCGTCGTCTGCGCGACGTCGGAGCGTTTGTAAATCTTTCCATTCTTCATTCCAGTCGTGCGTGGTTAATAGTGGCTTGATGGCATCCATGGTGCGCCTTTCTGTTGATTGGATATAGCGTATCGGCGAATAGTGCCCTGACGACACCGTGCAATAGTATTTTACGCCTTAATATTAAAATATTATAGATTCATACAAAGTCTGGTTGAGCCTTAATGCCCTTCAGTTAGTATGGTGTTTAGCAGGTGTGCTCTATGCGCGTGCCTATTTAAAACAGTATTTTGTATTCGAGGAGTGCCTGGTCTTATGCATGTTGAGTTACTTTATCATACGCCCGATCCTGAACGTGCTATCGCAACGGCGGCTCGTTTGTGTTATGCGCCTGTTGGCGCTGCGCAGCTCATGGAAACAATGCCAGAAGATCGTGTGTGTAGTGTTTTGAAAACCATTATGACAAGCGGTCATTTTTCAACACTCGAACATGCAAGCTATACCTTTGCTGTGGACGGTGTTTCACGAGCGCTTACACACCAGCTTGTTCGGCATCGCATAGCAAGCTTCAATCAGCAAAGCCAACGGTATGTAAAGTTTACCGAAAAGCTTGCAGTGGTTAAGCCGGGCACCGTTGAAGGAGACCCTACTGCAGAGGCAATATTTGATGAAGCTATTGAGCAGGCAATTTCAGCCTATGATAAGCTTTTGGAGCTAGGGATTCCGGCTGAGGACGCTCGCTATCTTTTGCCTAATGCTGCTGAAACGAAAATTGTTATTACCATGAATGTCCGTGAGCTTATTCACTTCTTCGAGCTTCGTTGCTGTAATCGCGCGCAGTGGGAGATTCGTGATATGGCGCATAGAATGCTCGAGCTCGCAAGACCAACAGCGCCGTATGTGTTTATGACGGCGGGAGCTCCTTGTGTCGGAGGAGTGTGCCCTGAAGGAAAAATGCGCTGCGGAAACCCCTATCCCTTAGTAACAAGGAAATAAATTGGCTAAAGAAAAAAGTGATCTCTCCCGTGCTTTTTCGGAAGATGGTAAGCGAAAAACTCACGTAGGAGGGCAAGCTCTTTTAGAGGGCGTTATGATGCGTGGCCGCTATAATTGGGCAGTGGCTGTTCGCGAGCCTTCGGGTGGGGTATATCGTGAAGAGCATGACTTAAAGTCGGGTGCCAAGAAGAATGGATGGATGTATTGGCCGTTGGTTCGTGGTTGTCGCGCAATGGTTGAGTCTTTGCTATTGGGCTACAAAGCTTTAGAGATTGCAGCACTCCATGCATTTGCAGAAGAAGATAGCGATGATATTCAAAAAAAATCAAATGAGGGAAGCGAAACAACCTTATCCGAGAAACGCTCGCTAGAAGCGTTATGTGAGAATGAACAAACTCCTAAGGATGTACGTAGGAGCCCTAAAGACAATGATTCTTTGCAAAATTCGTCCAAAGAGCAGTTTTCCTGGAAGGATGATTTTGGCCGCCCCGATACGGCAATTGAGGCGTTGGGCGCTCAAACGAAGCTTGAAGTAATAGAAGAGCATGATTCACCGAAAGAAGTCGAAAGCAAAGAAAGTCTTGACGAGTCCAATAGCAAGAAAGAGGCATCTAAGGATGATGCTGAATTTGGCCAAAAAGAAATGGCTCTATCTATGGTAGTTGGTCTATTGATGGGTGTGGTTTTGTTTGTTGTAGCGCCAGCTCTTCTTACTAACTTGATGGTGGGTGAATACGATTCTAATACCTTATTGTGGAACCTTGTTGATGGCGTTGTTCGTGTGGTGATCTTTGTCTTTTACTTATGGCTTATTGGCCGCATGAAAGATATTAAGCGCATGTTTGCTTATCACGGCGCGGAGCACAAAACTATTCATTGTTATGAAAATGGCCTCCCTTTAACGGTGGAAAATGCACGCAGGTTTCCTCGTCTTCACGTACGTTGCGGCACTGCTTTTTTGATTATGGTTATGATCATTTCAATTTTGGTATACACCATTGTCCCTATCGACATGCTCATTTCCGCATGGGGTGTAGCCGACGGCGCGCCAACGCTGGCACTTGTCATCGTTGCACGCATTTTGTTGATGCCTGTTATTGCAGGCATTTCATACGAAATTACCGTTAAGTGGGCTGGTTCACGTCCAGAAAATCCTATAGTCAAGCTTATTTTGTGGCCGGGAATGCAAATGCAGTATCTCACTACCAACGAGCCTGATGATGGGCAGATTGAATGTGCCATTGCTGCTATGGAGCAAGTGCTACTACGTGAAGAGGTAGAGGAGAAAAAAGTAGGAATGTCCTCGACAGTGTAGTAAAGTTTACGTTAGCATACTCTTGAACGTTCTCCTGCAGGTTAGATTGTAGATGTTGCTTGCTTCGTATCAGTAAGATAATGATAGAGAGTGTGAGTTTTTGAGTAATGTGTGAAATATCTTCTTTCTAGACAAAAGGAGGAGATATTTTTTGGTGCTTTATGATGAGCAGACGCTTTGATTATTGTTGTACGAGAGATAAGAAAGAGGTAGCGGTGGAGGCACTGATAAGCGTTAACGAATTAAAAAAGACGTTTAAGTTGTCTGCAAAGCAGCGCAAGATAGAACGAACGGACGCTAAGATAAAAACGGCAGTAGATGAACTGTCTTTCGATGTGTATCGGGGAGAGATTTTTGGTTTACTAGGACCAAATGGAGCAGGAAAAACTACGACGTTACGTATTTTGGCAGCACTGGTAAAACCCGATGCGGGAGATGTTATCGTTAATGGAGTTTCAGTTGTTGACAACCCGATGGGCGTGCGTAGTCGTATTGGTTTTTTGACGAGTGAACTAAAACTAGAGGAAACGTTCTCTCCCGATTACCTTTTTGATTTCTTTAGTGAGTTGCATAATCTTGATTCTGTAGCACGTGATGCTCACAAAAAAGAACTTTTTGCACGTTTTGGTATTGATTCGTTTGCGGGCACTAAAGTAGCAGATTTGTCTACGGGGATGAAGCAAAAAGTATCGCTGGTAACTTCTCTTGTGCATGATCCCGATGTCATCGTTTTTGACGAACCGACTAATGGACTTGATATCATAACTGCTCGGGTTGTGACTGATTTCTTGCTTGATCTGAAAAAGCAAGGCAAGACCATTTTGCTTTCTACTCATATTTTTAGTTTGGTTGAAAAAGTGTGCGACCGAGCAGGTGTTATCGTGGGAGGAAAGCTGGTGGCGTGTGGTACCATCCCGGAGCTAACTCAGGGTCAATCGCTCGAAGATGCTTTCTTTGATTTATATACTACACATGAAGGAGGTGTCTCATGAGAAATAATGTTTTTGCTATAGCGAAAAAAGAGTTCGCTCGCTTCTTCTCTAATCGTGCATCGGCAATACTATCAATTGTATTACCAGGTGCAATGATTTTTGTCATGTGGACTTTTATGGGTAGTACTCTGCAGGGCATGTTTGAAGATGAAGAAAACACCCAGGCAATCATTGTTGTGGTGAATGAGCCGGACAATGTAGCTCATATTGTACCGAGTGAGTTTTTTGTCGTGAAGTCCGCGGAGGCTGTACCTCATGTTGAAACTATGAGAGAGGCTATTGCTGGGGGAACGGTGGATGCTTATGTGGTCTTTCCTGAAGACTTTGAAGAAGTTGTTGCAACACATGACCCCTCTTCAGGCAAGAGGGCTCCACATGTTGAGATTTTTTATAACTCATCAAATACTAAGTCTTTAATGACGTACGGAACGCTTGATAGCGCACTTGAGGGGTATGAGTCGCTTCTTGCAAATCGATTTGATGTTAATGCGCAAGCAGGCTTATATGACCTTGCTCTTGAAGAAGAAATAACAGGATCTTTTGTCGTTATGTTAGCTCCGTTATTCTTATTGCTGTTCACTTTCACTAGCTGTATGTCGCTTGCTGCAGAATCAGTTGCAGGAGAAAAAGAGCGGGGTACTATTGCGACGCTTTTAGCTACGCCGGTGAAGCGTCAAGATATTGCATTGGGAAAGATCATTGCTATTGCCACCATTGGTCTCATGACGGCAATTTCAAGCATGGTTGGTGTGTTTACTGCATTGCCAAATTTATTAGGTGGCGAAATTGATGTCAACGTATACAGTGTCACAGACTTGGCGCTATTGGTGCCCGTTATGTCGGTGACAGCGCTTTTGATTGTGATGACAGTGCTCATTGTTTCCACGCTTGCGAAAACGGTTAAAGAAGCAACGATGTTTCTGACACCTTTAATGATTGTCGTCATGTTGGTTGGTTTGGGTGGCATGTTTGGCAACGTTGCGCCGAATGATTGGTGGGTGTATATAATTCCGCTGTACAATTCAGTGCAGTGTATGGTTGGTATTTTTGGTTTCGATCCGCACCCTACTTATATTGCCCTCTGCACAATCAGCAATATTCTCTACATAGGTATAGGTGTGTTCATTCTTCAGCGTATGTTTGATAGCGAGAAGATTATGTTTAATCGCTAGAGTGATGTGTGTGATAGCTAAAAGCTCCCAAGTGTGCAATAGGCATACTTGGGAGCTTTTTGTTGCTTTATATGAGAAATTATTTCTCTAAGTAGTTCTTAGCAGATTCGGCAGCAATATAGCCTGAGTGTTCTAAACTAGATTAGGTTTACTGCATAAACTGTAGAGCTGAAACGTAGCTTTGGGCATCTTGAGGCACGCTCAATGTGATATTTTGACCCATTGTGGTGATGGTTACATAGCTGGGGTCTTCATACGTGGTGACAGTTCCGTCAAAGCCGCCATAGCTTCCATCAAAAGAGCCTGCTGAGACTGCGTCGTTAGGAAGCGGAGCAATATCCCAGTTTTCGATATCAAGAGATGTGATAACTTCAGTAACTTCTTCGGCCTCCATACCTGTTGCAGCGGCAATCGAGTCAGAGTTCTCTACAAGGGTGTCTTGGATTTCTGTTTTAAAGCCTGAAGCTTCCAGCGCAGTATTGGCGGCACTTGTTTGTGCGTCTTCAATGATTCCGGTAAGAGGATTTGACTCATTGTCTGGGTCAACTACCCCTAGGATGAAAAATCCAGTAAACCCAACTACAGCAAGTGCTCCAATAGTGAGTACTGCGCCTAAGAGTTTTTTCATTTGAAGCCTGCTTTCTTTGTGGTGAAGTCTTTGGAGCTGCCAGAGTGGGTGTATGCAAAGGATGGGTAAGGGTTATGCGTGATTTGGCAGCCAGTGCATCTCGTAGCCTAACCTATAAAGAGCTTCTCCATCAAATGCGCTTACTATCTTCAGGAAGACAGAACGATATTAACATGTAATCTCTTGAGTTTTCTCCGAGATTCCTCTAGGTAAGATTTTGCTGAGATTATTGTTTCATGGTTTGGTTAAAATTTTTACCTTGTTTCAACCAAAAATCGTGTATGCTAGAGTCTATTGTGTCACAAGGGTGTCACATGCGCGCCTTGACGCGCTATTCCCACACACGTAAATAAACTAGAGGGATTCGTGTGAAATATACTGCTCATAAGCAGTTGAAAGGATTGAGGTGGTTCCGCGTGAAGCTGGTGGTGACCGAGAAGAATGACGCAGCTCAAAAAATTGCTGATTTGCTGGGCGTAAAAAGACCAAAGGCTGACAAAGTATACTCAACGCCGGTATATCGTTTTGATGTAGACGGTGAAGAGTGGGTAACTATTGGTTTACGTGGTCATATTCTTGAACCCGACTTTACTCCATCTATGGTGTACAAAAAGCGTGGTGGTTGGCAAGGCGTTACGGAAGATGGCGAGGTAATTTCTGCAAGCTTACCTTCGTCGCTGCCAAAGCCCCCCTTCAAAAAGAAAAAGCCCTTCACTGAAGATAGTGTTGAGCTTAAATCGTGGAAGATGGAAGCACTTCCTTATTTGGTGTATGCACCTATCAAAAAGTTACCTAAAGAAAAAGAAATTATACGAGCATTAAAAAATCTGGCAAAAAAAGCCGATTCAATTATTATTGCAACAGACTTTGACCGCGAAGGGGAGCTTATTGGTTCTGATGCGCTTTCTTGTATTCAGGAGGTCAATGAAACAGCTCCTGTTTCGCGTGCGCGTTATTCGGCATTCACGAAAGAAGAGATAACCCAAGCTTTTTCGCATTTAGTTGAGCTTGATACAAATTTAGCAAGTGCCGGCGCTTCGCGTCAGGATATTGACTTGATTTGGGGTGCTGTCTTAACGCGATATTTAACACTTGTTAAGTTTGCAGGGTATGGCAATGTTCGGAGTTCGGGCAGAGTTCAGACTCCCACGTTGGCGCTAATTGTTGCGCGTGAGCGGGAGCGTCTAGCCTTTATTCCTGAAGATTACTGGGTTATTCGAGGATCGTTTGGAGAAGAGCCTGATGAATTTGAGGTTCCCCACGCAACAGCTCGCTTTAAGCTTGAAGAGCAAGCCCAAAGCGTTATGGATCATGTTGAGGGGATGCAAATCGCCACGGTAGTTTCTGTAGAAAAGAAAAAGCGTACGGTACAGCCTCCGATACCATTTAATACAACTGGTCTTATGACGGCAGCATCTGCTGAAGGTCTTAGTCCTGCGCGCACCATGCGTATTGCTGAGAACCTTTATATGGATGGATATATTTCTTATCCACGCGTGGATAATACGGTTTATCCTAGTTCGCTTGATTTGGCGGAGACGGTCAAAGCTATTTCAGGCAATCCCGCGTATGCTCCTTACTGCAAAGAACTGCTGGCTAAAGGGGAGCTAAAAGCTACGCGCGGCAAAAAAGAAACTACCGACCATCCGCCTATTTACCCCACTGCAAAGGCTAGTCCAGACGATTTAGCTCCTGCAGATTACAAACTCTACAATCTTATTGCACGTCGTTTTTTGGCAACGCTTTCCGAGCCGGCCGTCGTTGAAGGAACCAAGGTTGGGCTTGAAGTAAATACGGAAATGTTTGCAGCTAAAGGTGATGTTTTAGCGGTGCCAGGTTTCCGTGCTATCTATCCTTATGGCTTGAAAAAAGATGAACAACTGCCTGCTTTTGAGCAGGGTCAGCAGATTGTATTTTCAGGTGCTACTTGTACAAAAAAGCAAACAGAGCCTCCTGCGCGATACAGCCAAGGTAAACTCATACAAGAGATGGAAAAGTTGGGATTGGGAACAAAATCAACCCGTCATGCCATCATTGAGCGTCTTTACACGGTTAAGTATGTGCAAAATGACCCTATTGAGCCAAGTCAATTGGGCATGGCTGTCTGCGATGCCCTTGACAAATTTGCTCCTCACATTACCCATCCTGCAATGACGGCAGAGCTTGAAGAAGCAATGGATAATATTGCCGAAGGTGAAAAAACTAAGACCGATGTGGTTATGAATAGCCGTAATCTTCTTGCCGAACAGCTTGCAAGCTTGTTGCCTCATTCAGAAGAAGTTAAAGATGCGCTTGCCGATGCTGTTGCAGCTGATGCTTATGTGGGGCCATGTCCAAAATGTGGCAAAGATTTGCAGTTGCGCGCTTCGCAAAAAACACGCAGTATGTTTATTGGCTGTGCGGGATGGCCGGATTGCGATGTGACGTATCCACTGCCTAAAGGCAAAATAGAGGCAGTTCCAGAGCCTTGCCCTACGTGCGGGATGCCTCAAGTGAAAGCAACCGCATTTCGCTCTAAGCCGCGTACTCTTTGTATCGACCCCCATTGCGAAACCAATCAAGAGCCTGACGTGGTGGTAGGCCTGTGCCCAACATGCAAGGAAAAGGGTATTGAGGCAAAGTTAATTGCTCAGAAAAATCCGCGTACGCTTAAACGCTTCATTCGTTGTGAAAAC
>CAYJGC010000025.1:6929-8150 GCA_964369725.1 uncultured Eggerthella sp. | reverse complement strand
TCTGTATTGTTGTTTCCATTAGCCTGCTCGTTGAATACTTGAACGGTTAAGCTTTCTGACCCAGCAAATTCTGCAGGAAGCGTAAAGCTTGCGCTTCCGTCTGTGGCTTCAACCTTTGATACTTTTGCATAGTGAGAAATATTATTAGCTTCGTCCACAATCATTATAGAGATAAATTCATTGTCTCCCAGTTTCGCTCCTGTGTAGTCAAAAGAAACAATGTCGCCCTCCACTTTTGCATCTCCTACTACAGTAAAGTCTCTTGTATCATCAAGCAGAGTGAGCTTCCATTCAGTAGGAGTAGTTCCTGTGAGCAGTTCTAAAGTAGGACTTGATTCATTAGTGTAAGCAGCCTTGCCATCTACCGCAGCAGAGGTAAACAAGACTTGAGAAAGATCTAGGTAATACGCTGGACGTATGCCTGCTGTTTCAGTGACGCTTAAAAACTCGTTTTCTGATATAGTTCCGGTTGCGCTTTCTGCGGCATAAGCCTGAGTAAAGTCTCCCGCAGCTTTTGTTAATAGATTTGCGGTATAACGCAACCACCAATAAGAGCCTGTTTCTATTGTTTCAGGTGAGTAAATTTGACGTCCTTTGGCTAAATCAGTACCGTATCCGATATGCGTAAAGAATTCACCTACGGGATAACGCGTGTCCCTTGATTCGGAAGATAGTGAAGCATAATAGTACGAAACAGCAAAGAGTTTTTGTCCGGTTAAATCTGTAAGACCGGAGGAGACATCAGCCATACTGTCTCCCGACAGGGTAGTGTCTAAAATAATCTCTTTTTCGTTAGAAGTGAGTCCCAAGTCCGTTGAATAGAGATTTTCCATCGCCGTATTAAGAGTGCTATTTGCGTAGGAACCGGTGCTACTTTCCTTAAAAATGCTCTCTCCAAGTAAGTACTCGCTAAACATAAGGGCTTTTGTTCCGTCCTTGTTAAGCGTAACCCAACTAACAGGATATTTATTACCATTGTGCGAATAGGACCCCAATACTATAGTGTCGCCCTCAGAGTTTACTGATGCGTCTAAAGGTGACCCTGAAGGCACGTCGTAGTTTGCAGTGATATCGCGAGATTTAATCCCATTCGAACCTAAAGCCATAGGTTGGGAGACAGTTGAAGTGTCTGTTGCGTATGCTGCCAAGGGAAGTGCGGGCAGTAACCCTAAGGTAAGACAAGCAGCAAGAATGGCTACTAAAAATCTTTTCTGAATCTGT
>CAYJGC010000025.1:0-6829 GCA_964369725.1 uncultured Eggerthella sp. | reverse complement strand
CCTTGCGTGTCGATTGCTACAAAGCAGGGAAAATCTTTGAGAGTAAGACAGCGCAGTGCCTCCGTCCCTAAATCGTCCCAAGCAATATCTTGAGTTTCGACAACGTGGGTAGCTAGAAGTGCGGCAATGCCTCCTACTGCAGCAAAATAGATTGCATTGTTGCGTATGCATGCTTCAATAACTTGAGGTGACCGCTTGCCTTTGCCTATGGTTGCAGCAATTCCTGCGTTGAGCAAAGAGGGTGTTGCGAAATCCATTCGTGATGAAGTGGTTGGACCGACCGATCCCAAAGGGCGACCTGCGACTGCAGGGGTTGGGCCGGCATAAAAAAGAGTCTGCCCTGATAAATTGTAGGGGAGACTTCCTTCATTTTTGAGGATTTCGAGTGCTCGTTCGTGGCCTGCATCGCGCATGGTATAGACGCAGCCAGAAAGCAGTACTTCTTGTCCCGCATGCAGGCTTGCAGCTTGTTTGTGGCTAAGAGGCAGCTCGATAGATAAGGGCTGGGGGTTTGTCATGCGTGTCTCCTTTTAATTCCAAGGGATAAGTTCTATTGACGTAGATCTCATAGCACTGCATCCCATGTTTACTGCGACAGGAAGAGCAGCAATATGGCAAGGCGCGGTTTCAATATGTACGGCAAGTGCGGTATGGATGCCACCCAAAGCAGCAGGACCTATTCCAGTTGCATTGATAGAGCTGAGAAGTTCTTGTTCAAAATCTGCTGCTTGAGGGGTAGAGGCTTGTGAGCCGACGGGGCGCAAAAGGGCATGTTTGGCGAGGCCAGCAACCTTGTCGAACGTTGCTCCTATGCCAATACCAAGGATGAGAGGAGGGCAAGCGTTAGCTGCTTTTTCACGTACGCAGTCTAAAACAACTTCTTTTATTCCCGCTGCGCCAGACCCAGGCGCTAACATGACAACGCGTGAGGCATTGTCTGATCCTCCGCCTTTCAGCATAATGTGCACAGTTGCACCTTTTCCCGAGCGAAAAGCAACTTCGCAAAAAGCAGGAGTGTTGTTTTTTGTATTAGTACGGTCAGAAAACGCATCATGGACTACGCTCATGCGTAAATGTGCGTCGTGGTAAGCTTGAGCAACCGCTGCATTAATACCACACAGTATATTTCCTGGAATCAAAAGATCTTCCCCTAATTCAAGCTGAACCCAAACGGTTCCCGTGTCTTGACAGAGGGGTACGCTATCGTGGTGGGCAATACGGGCGTTTTCTTTCATTTGCTCCAAGACAGTCTGGGCGCGTTGGCTTTCTTCGCGATAAATAGCGTTTTCAATTGCGCTAAGAGCATCAGGTCTCAGTTGTGTAGCACTTTGTATGACCCCTTGGTAAACTGCGTCGGCAACTGCTTGTGCGGTGAGGGCATTTGTTGTCTTTTCTTGCATAAAAAGAACTCCTCTTTCGTCCGTCCTGTGTTTTTTGTAGTAGTGTAGCGCAGATGGGGTGCACGTATGAAGCTCAGCGCTCCGAATAGAGCAGGAAGGTATATAATTGCAAAGAATTATCAAAGAGTGAAGGATATTACATGAATCTTAATGAAGAATCTCTGCGCTTGCATCGCGAATGGCGTGGCAAACTTGATACGATTCCTAAAATGGATATCGCTACGCGTGATGCACTAGCCTTAGCTTATACCCCGGGAGTTGCCGAACCTTGCCGTGAGATTGCAAAAGATCCGCAAGCTGCTTACGAATACACCATGAAAGCTAATACTATTGCTGTGGTAAGCGATGGTAGTGCTGTTTTGGGATTAGGAAATATTGGTCCTTTGGCAGCAATGCCTGTTATGGAGGGAAAGGCTGCACTGTTTAAGGCATTTGGTGGCGTGAACGCAGTTTCAATTTGTCTTGACACCCAAGATGTTGATGAAATTGTTGAAACGGTTATTCGTATGGCTCCTTCTTTTGGTGGCATTAACCTGGAAGATATCTCAGCACCTCGTTGCTTTGAGATTGAAGAGCGCTTGATTGAGGCCTTGGATATTCCTGTTTTCCACGATGACCAACATGGCACTGCTATTGTTGTTTTGTCTGGAGCTATTAATGCTTTACGTTTGACGGGCAAGAAAAAAGAAGAGTGTCGTGTAGTTATTAGTGGGCCGGGTTCTGCGGGTATTGCTATTGCAAAATTGCTGTTGCTTTATGGATTCCGCCACATTGTTTTGACGGGTCGTCGCGGGATTCTCTCTTCAAAAACAGAGGGCATGAATCATGCGCAGCGCGCTATGCTTGAAGTAACAAATCTTGAAGACAAAGAGGGAAGCTTAGCGGATGCCTTAGTGGGTGCTGACATGTTTATTGGCGTTTCTGCCCCAAATGTTGTTGATGCTGCAATGGTCGAAAGCATGAACGAAGACGCTATTATTTTTGCTATGTCAAATCCAGATCCAGAAATCTACCCCGATGTTGCTCGAGCTGCCGGCGCACGCGTTGTAGGTACCGGTCGTTCTGATTTTCCTAATCAAATAAACAATGTGGTTGCCTTCCCTGGTATTTTTAAGGGTGCGCTTGAAGCTCGTGCGTCGCGCATTACTAATGACATGAAATTGGCGGCAGCTCAAGCACTTGCCGACCTTGTTTCTGTAGAAGAATTGCGTGAGGATTACATTATGCCTGAACCCTTTGATCCGCGTGTTGCGCAGTGTGTGGCAAAAGCGGTTAAGGATTGCGCGGAGGTTTCCTAAGATGACGTCAACTCAAAAGATACCTCACGCGGGTATCTTTGTGACCTTTGAAGGGGGCGAAGGTGCAGGCAAGACAACGCACATTCGCCTTCTTGCCAAGGCTTTGCGCTCGTGTGGGCGTGAGGTTTTGTGTGTAAGAGAACCGGGTGGAACCACTATTGGAGAGCAGTTGCGAGAAGTGGTACTTGACGCGAGCAATGGCACCATGTCTGATCGCGCCGAGTTGCTTATTTATGAAGCCGCACGTGCTCAAATAGTGTCTGAGGTCATTGCCCCTGCGCTTGAACGCGGGGCGGTAGTTTTGTGTGATCGCTTTAGTGATTCTACTGTCGCTTATCAAGTGTATGGACGGGGGCTTTCGCGTGAATTTGTGGATATGGCAAACGAATTTGCCTGCAAGGGTATTCGTCCTCATCGTACTATTTTACTAAGAACGGGTGGAGGACCTAAGACTGGCTTAAAGCGCGCTACGAAAGGTGGCGCTATGGCGGATAGACTTGAGCAGGCTGGCGAAGATTTTCACGACCGTGTAAATAAGGGATTTTTGGAGATTGCTCATCGGGATCAACAGCGCGTGCGCGTGGTGGAATCTTCGGGCAGTAAAGAAAAAACCAGCAGAGCAGTGTTTGCGCATCTTGAAGATTTGTTCCCCGATTTAAATGGTCTACATAAGGATTGCTAGAACATGTCAGATGCTTTTGAAAATATCCTAGGACAACCTAAAGTGCGTGCGTTTTTGCGTGCAAGCGTTATTCAAGAGCGCGTAACTCATGCATATTTACTTACTGGTCCTGCAGGTTCAAATAAAACTATGGCAGCCTACGCTCTTGCGCAAGCGCTTATGTGTCCAAAGGGAGCGCAGGGTCCGCGTGGGGGAAATTGCGGGTCTTGCGACGCATGTGGTCGAGTAATGCGAAAAAAGCATCCTGATGTACGTTATTACGAGCCGGCGGGCGCTGGAGGATACCTCATAGACCAGATTCGCGAAATTGTTGCCGACACTTCGTTAGCTCCCATTCAGGCAAGCAAAAAGATATATATTTTGGATCGTGTTGATCTTTTGGGAGTTCAAGCGGCTAATGCGTTTCTTAAAACACTTGAAGAGCCTCCCGCAGATGTGGTGTTGCTATTGCTGGGACGAACGCGAGAGGGTGTGCTTTCAACCATTGTCTCTCGTTGTCAGATAGTGCCGTTTCGCACTATTCCCGAATCTGAGGCAGCAGGTATTATTTCTCAAAATTCTGGTGCATCGCTTGAACAGGCTCGTATGGCTTTAGCGGCATGCGATGGGTCAATTACGCGAGCGGTGGATTTTTTCAAATCAAATGAACGTCTTGCTTTTCGCGCGCGTGTTTTAGAAATCATGACTTTGCTTCGTAGGGCAGACGACTGGGATGTGTTAGGGTTTGCAAGTGAACTTGTTTTACTGGCAAAAGCCCCGCTTGATACGGTACGGGCAGAGCAAGAACAAGAGCTTGCAGAGCATGCAGATTTTCTGGCGAAGTCGGCCATTCGTCAAATTGAAGCGCGTAACAAGCGTCAACTTACGGCAAAATCTAAGGAGTCTTTACGACAACTTACGGCCGTTGTTCGTTCTTGGTTGCGTGATGTGATGGTGACGTGTGCGGAAACTCCAGAGCTGATAGTAAACAGAGATATGCGTGAAGCGATTCTGGAGGCAGCTGGTACGACTGATGAAGCGCGGGCAGTAGCCGCATTGTCAAAAGTGCGTCGTTGCGATGAAGCTATCTCTTATAATGTATCTCCTGAGACCTGTTTAGATGCAATGTTGTTTGAAGTACGTGATACGCTGTATAGGTAGACTCTTAGTGATTAACCTTCAGCTAGTATACATCGATAGAAAGGTGAGCCATGGCTCGCATAGCACCAGTAAATTTAACTTTTAATTCCAAAACCCTTTGGTTTGACGCCGGGGATTTAGATATACAGGTAGGAGACGGCGTGGTTGTAACAACTGCGCGTGGTACTGAATTTGGGCGCTTAAACTCCGAAGTGTTTGAGGCAGATGAAGAGCAGATTAAAAAACTCAAAAGCCCGCTTAAACCCGTTAAACGCATTGCTTTGCCGCTTGACGAAGATAGAGCTACAGATTTAGAGCGAAAAAGCATAGAGTCTTTACCTATCTTTAAGCAGATGGTGGCCGAGTCGGAAGTGGAAATGAATCCCGTTTCGGTCGAGTATCTTTTTGATGGCGATAAAGCGGTCTTTTATTTTGAGGCCGAAGAGCGAGTGGATTTCCGTGAACTAGTTCGCAAATTGGCCGCACATTTTCATGTGCGCATCGATATGCGGCAAATTGGCGTCCGCGATGAAGCTCGCATTGTGGGTGGTCTTGGACATTGCGGGCAAGAGTTGTGCTGCAAGCGATTAGGTGGTGAATTTAGCCCCGTTTCTATTCGCATGGCAAAAGAGCAAGATTTGTCTTTAAACCCTCAAAAAATTTCAGGTGTGTGCGGCCGGCTTATGTGTTGCTTACGTTATGAGTTTGAGGCATATAAAGACTTTAAGAGTCGCGCACCAAAATATAATTCAATGGTAGAAACGCCACTCGGGCTTGCTAAGGTTGTACATTTAGATGTTCCGCGTGAGATTGTTTCGCTAAAGGTTGAAGGAGAAAAGCCTGTTAGAGTTCCTCTTTCACGTTTTGAAGAGCCAGAAGAAGGAGCGCGTCCTAAAAAAGTGGGCTCAGAGGCTTGGGAGGATGCAACTGCTGATCAGATGTCGTTTGGCGGTGCGGGTGAGTCATCAGTCTTTGCTACTTCGCAGTTGACTGGGTGTGACAAACTGGCAACTCCAGCGGCGCATTCCTGTGGTGGTTGTTGTGCTCAAAAACAATCTCGAAATAACACGCAAAACAATTCTAAAAAACGTGGAAAAAATGCTAATCAGCCTGCTTCAGCTAAAATTGATGAACAGGCTTCTTCAAGTGGTCGTAAGCCAAGAAGACGTTCAACGAAGGTTGGGGGAGCAGAGAGTGCCGCGTATTCCAATGAGTCACAAAAGCGTTCCGAGGCTCCACGTAATTCTCAGCGGAAGGGTATGCAGCCTTCTGCGAAGAAGCAACAAGCTTCGAAAAGAACACAACAAGATAGCGTAGAAAATCAAAAAAACACTCATCAGAATAAGAATCAAAAACAAAAGACTCATCAGCAAAAACAGCAATCTCAAGGGCCTAAATCTGGTCCACGACCTGGTCAAAAATCGTCGGCTTTGCGTCAACAAAATAAATCACCAAAACAAAACGGTGCAGCAGCGCAGAACCCACGTCAAAAGCAACATGAACAAAGAGAAGGATCAGGATCTTCTCCAACAAGGCGTCCAAGAAGACGCACACATAAAGCAGGGTCGGGAGAATCGGGAACGCCAACAAATTCTCCTTCGACGGATAGTTAGGAGCTCTTTCATCATGAGAATCGACTATGAGCTTCAGACAGATTTGTATCAAATTACTATGATGCAGGGCTACTGGTCGACAGATCATAGTGAGATGCAGGCATGTTTTCATATGTATTTCAGAGACTACCCATTTAAGGGCGGGTATGCAATTGCTTGCGGCATGGCTCAAATTGCCGAAATGATAGAGTCGTTTTCATTTTCTGAAGATGATGTTCAGTATCTTTCAACACTCGATGCCCCGGGTGGGGGAAAGTTGTTCAGACGGGATTTCTTGGATTATCTAACCACGTTTCGTCTAAACGTTGACATTGATGCAGTACCTGAAGGAACAGTGGTGTTTCCTCATGAGCCGCTTGTGCGCGTCACTGGCCCTTTGATTGATTGTCAAATATTGGAAACAGCATTGCTTAATTGTGTGAATTTCCAGACGCTTGTTGCAACAAAAGCTGCGCGGGTGTGTCTTGCGGCGGCAAGTCCTGTTGCCGAATTTGGCTTACGCCGCGCACAGGGAATGGGCGGGCTTTGGGCTAGTCGTGCTGCTATAGTGGGCGGTTGTCTGTCAACGTCAAATGTTTTAGCGGGCAAATTGTATGACATTCCCGTTTCAGGTACTCATGCTCATTCATGGGTGATGTCTTTCCGAAGCGAGTTAGAGGCTTTTCGAGCTTATGCGCAGGCTTTTCCTCGTAACTGTATACTTTTGGTAGATACTTA
>CAYJGC010000024.1:0-22401 GCA_964369725.1 uncultured Eggerthella sp. | reverse complement strand
ATGCCTTCGCGATGTCCGGTATTTTCCATGGCGTCATAAACAGCAGCAATGATTTCGCTCATGGTGTATTCGGAAACGTCGTACTCAACGCCATCGTAAACCTTTTTCTCAATGAAAGGCAGACCAAGGGCGCTTTGGCGCGTGTGGTGAGTCATTGAGTAAGAGACAAAGCCTACGTTAAGGTCTTGAGCGATCTGCTCCATAATGGCCGTTTTGCCAATACCTGGTGCCCCTAGAAGAAAAACAGGACGTTGCTTTTCGGTAGGGAGGCGGTAGTTGCCGAATGAATCTTTCAAAAAATAAGCAACCATGGCATTTTTGATTTGTTCTTTTGCTTGGCGGATGTTCATTGGTGCAGTCTCCTTGCTCTCTTAGTTTTCGTCTAAAATCAACGTTTCATCTAGTATGACGCTCATTGCCCACGTGGGCACAGGTTGACTTGTGGCAGCAGAGGCTTCGTCTACAAATACGAAGGCTGTGTCGTAGTCAGGTTTTTTTGCAGGGTAGGTTCCTTGTCCGTCGGTAAAGTAGATCAGGCCACCTAAATTGGCAAGATCACCCAGTTCAAGTGCTTGGTCTACATAGGTAAATACCGGACGGAAATCGGTTCCTCCCAGACCTTTTACTTGGAAGGCATCAAGGTAGTTCTCTAGGTCGCTCAATGTTTTTATGGGAGCAACATCAACAATGGCTGCATCGCATTGAATTATGAGCACATTCATCTGTGCAAAAAAGCTTGTTTCGTTAGAGAGTATCGCATAGGTTTTTTCAATAAATTTTCGCACCAAACCATCTTTGGTAGAGGCTGATGTGTCAATAGCGATAACAAAATCGCGAATACGTTTTTCTTCCACATATTCAAGTGGTTCAATAAGAGGAAGGTTTCCATAGCGGCGGAGACCAAAGCAGTAATATACATAGTCAAATTCGTCATCGTTTACGCGAATTTGTTCGCCCATTCGAGCGAATTTCCGTAAAAACTCGCGGTAATCTTGCCGCTCGCGCGTAACCGACTTAAGGTTCATGGCAAGATTAGCCCCTTCGATACCCCAGAGCTTTGTGTAGGAGTCAAGTTGAATTCCCATTTCATAAGCTGCTTCTTGCCATTGCTGTTTTGAGCGATCTAGGTTTACCGTATCGGCAAAGCGCTCACCGATGGTGCGTCGGGCGTTTTCAGGTGTTTCTTTTTGTGTGATGTCTTCGTCTGCCATAGCTCGATGAGATGCATGGCTGCGTTTCGCGCTTGCAGCGTCTTCAGGCAGGTCAACGCTTGTTCCGTCTTTTGCTGCACCAGAAGCTTTAGCTGCGCTTCCATCGTCTTGTTTTTCGGCGCGCTCATCCCCTTCGGTAATAGTTTTATTCTTTTGCTCATTAGTAACCAGCCTATACCAAGTTTCATGATCGTCGACTAAAAAGGGCTCGCGAAGGGATGCGAGTTCGTCTGCGCTAAGATGCTGGTCAAGAAGCCAACGATAAACGGTTTCAGCAGTTATCAGTGAGAGGGAGGCGTCGAGCTGCGCAAAGATAGCTTTTTGATGAGATGCGTAACTGGTGCGAGTAGCGGGCAAGTCAAGGTCGGTTATGGCGCGTTCTACTACGATATCGCAAGCGGTATTCCAGTGTGGTTTACTGATACTTAACCCAGGAAAAGTGTGTAAAAATACATTGTGTAGTACCATGTGCAAGTAAATACGCGCAACAGAGGTTGATTCTTCGGCGTAGCTGCGAGCAATGGTAACGGGGTCGTATCTGAGATGCGATCCGTCGGTGGCAAGCGTTGCTCCCGGGACGGGAAAATAAGAGAGTCTTGCAAAGGCTGCGTTCATGAACCTAAGATTCACGAGGAGCTCGGTTCGTGCAAGGTCAAGCGCTTGTTTTGCGAGCGGCGCTGCTGCTTCGGAGTCCATATCATTACTCACTTTCGAGTGGATACATTCGTGTGCGGCAAAGTTGATAGAGGTTATTCTTGCGTTTAGTGCTCCTTGCAGTGTAGCATGGGTATACACGGGGGTAAACACGCTAATTTAAACTGTTTTTGGGAGGTTGCACAATTATTATGAGTGAAAATATGCTGGTCTTTCATAATGCGGAAACTCAAGTCGATGAACTTATTGAGCAATCGCTCAAAAACCCTCTTCAGTTAGATTCTTGTGCCGTAAAGATACTTGAACCAGGACAATCAACGGGAAATCAAACGTGGAACCCGCAGCTTCCGCAGCATCGTCCTTGGACGGAAACAGAAGACCTCTTAGTTGACAAGAGTGAATTGAGTGGGCGGAAGGCTGACTTGTTTTCTGCTGGCGTGCTTTGGATGAATGAATTTGACGAATTGTTAGAACGTGCTGCAAAGTCTCGCGTTCAAGAGCCGTCAATCTCTGCCCAATCCTGTACAAAAGAAGAGTTGAGTGACGCAATAGGTGTACGACAGGTTGAGGGGGGTTGCGCGCTTGTTTCGTTCGACTTGCGTCGTTTGGCTGAAGAGGTGGGTTCAAAAGAGGATTTGGTTGTAGTATTGCCTGCCACTATTGGCGACATGCCTCTTGTTCGTGTGGCGCCTGATGCGTTTTCTCGCCGCTTGGTGCAAGGGGTGCACGTACGTCTGCTCGTGGTACCTGATACCGTAACGTATGTGGGAGCAAACGCTTTTGCAGCAATGTGCGTTCAGCGTATTCACCTAGGATGCAAGGTTGAGTACTTAGGAGAGCAGCGTTTTGATCTCACAGCCATTTCACCTAAGAACGAATGCCGCGAGTATTCGGTAGACCAACACAATCAATCTTATTCTTCCCGCGATGGGAATCTGTTCAGCAACGGAAGTTGTGACTTGCTCTTTTTGGCATCGCCTTACAATGAGCGTGTTAAGCTTCCTGACAATATAGAGCGTATCGCTGGTGCGGCATTTGCAAATGGATGTAAACCGCCTTTGATGGTTGACTGCCCAGCTACTCTCGCACGGGTTGATGATAAAAGTTGGGATGATTCGGTGTGGTGTTTTTCTTCAAATTCACCCGCGCATGACATATTAGACAAGCGCGATGTTCGTTTGGCGAGTCAGCATGTTGTTGAATATAAGGGGTGTTGGTACGATCTTGGTGGTAAAGACGCAACGTTGGTATTAGGCCCGCCACCGCCTGCTTCGGCTTCGCGGCGCTTTGCTGAGAATGCGGCTCAACGGGCTGCTCACGCTCATGAATTGCCGGAGAAGATGGCGCAAGAGCGTGCTTCCCGAAGAAATCTTCCGGTATATACCAGTATTCCACAGCCACCACCTCTTCCGCCAACTGGTACGCTTGCTCTGCCGCGAGAAATAGATGCTCGTCCACTTGTTCGGATTGGTGTAAGGGCGCTGCTGTTTGCTCCCGAGACGCTTCTTGTGCCCGATACCGTGCGAATTATCGAGCGCGAAAATGCTTGCCGGGGAACAAAGCGTCTTGTGCTACCCGAAGGCTTGCGCTCAATTGGAAGACACTGTTTTTATTCGCGTATGCTTGAAGGCATTGTGTCTATCCCGGCTAGCGTGAAGCAAGTGGGCGAGGGTAGCTTCGAGTATGCACTGTGCCGCTTGGAGCATACGGGTTCTGTGATTCATACTTCCACGGATCAGTTGCTTAGTTGTTTTTTGACGGATTCGACAAAAGGCGTTCCCTTTGATTTTGCTCGTTACGATGAGTTGCTCTTGTCAGGCAAGACTCTGCCCGACAGGTTAGGTGCGCTCTTGCATCGTATTGCTGTCCCGCAGTGTCTTTCAGATGAGGTTCGTGATGCCTTAGTTGCGCATCTAAACAACAACAAACGCGAAGCACAAGAGCGTGTTGCTCGCGAAGGCAGCATGATTATGGTGGCAGCTTTAGTGAAAGCTGGTTTTATTGAGCTGGATTCATTCGATAGGCAAATCGAGCTTTTGCGCGCAGCTAATCGCACTGACTGTGTGGCATATCTCATGGATTGGCGGCGCGAGCTTCGAGAAACTGAAAGAACGGGCGGAGAGCCTGCGAAGGCGCGGAGTCGGTTTGCTCTTTAAGATTGAAGCGCGCTAGCGATTTGTGATATTGCAGAAACTGCCGTTCGCGCGCGCTGTACTACCGGTCTGTAATCAGCTTTTTTGAATTAAGATGACTAAGTGCCGTTGCGCGCACACTATTGCGCCGAACGCCACTCTTTTCTCGGTGCTATCTGGGGATTGTCTTATAATGGCAACAGAAAATTAGAAACAAACGAAGGATAGGTAGCGACGTGAAAAAAGGCACCAAGGTTGCTCTGGGAATGAGCGGAGGTGTAGACAGTGCTGTTTCAGCGGCTCTATTGCTGCAGGCTGGATGTGACGTTGTTGGTGTGACATGTCGCTTTCGGGACAACGAAGCGTCGAGAGCTTCTGAAGCGGATGCTTTGTCTGTGTGTGAGCGTTTGGGAATCCCTCATGTTGTTCATCAGTGCGTGGAAGGCTTTGAACGATGTGTGGTTACTCCCTTTGTTGATGACTATGCATGTGGCTTAACACCCAGTCCTTGTGTCTCATGCAATGCGCTTTGTAAAATACCTTCGCTTATTGAGGCGGCAGATGCGCGGGGCTGTGAGATGATTGCAACGGGTCATTATGCAAGAACGGCACGTTTTTTGGAGTCAAACCGATTGGTTATTAAAACTGCTCTTGATGTCACCAAAGATCAAAGCTATATGCTCTCGCTCCTTACGCAAGACCAGCTTGAGCGCCTTGTTTTGCCTTTGGGTGCAGTTACGAAGGTTGACGTGCGTCTTATTGCTGCTGATCTAGGGCTTACGGTTGCTGAAAAGCCCGAGAGTCAGGACAATTGTTTCATCGAGGGAGATTACCGCGATTTTCTGCATGAAAAGGGCGTGCTGAGTAGTCCAGGAGATATCGTAAATTGTGCTGGCGAGATAGTGGGTCAGCATATAGGTTTATGGAATTATACGGTGGGACAACGTAAAGGTATTGGCATTGCAGCGTCTGAACCATATTACGTGACTGAAAAGCAAACTAGTACAAATAGGCTCGTTGTGGGGTTTGCACATGAAGCGCAGGTTCAAGCTGTGCGGGTGGGAAAAATGAACTGGCAGGCTCTCGGTGTGCTTGAGGAATCGCGTGAATCTATGGTGAAACTGCGTTATCGCAGTCGTGCGGTTCCTTGTGTGGTTATCCCTTGTGGCGAAGGGGTGCGTATTGAATTGCGGACTCCGCAGCCAACTACTGCTGCTGGTCAATTTGCTGTGCTGTATGAAGGTGATACGGTGCTTGGCGGTGGCATGATTGAAGGAGTTGAAGGTGTATGAAGACGTTGTTCATAATTGGAGGCATGGGAGCGGGAAAGTCTCTTGTGCGAAAAACGCTTAGCCAGCAAGGGGTTGGAAGTATAGACTTAGATGCAGTAGGGCATGAGATTTTGCACTGGGATACCGTTAAGGCTGACCTAGTTATGGTTTTCGGTGAAGATATTTTAGGAGAAGATGGAGAGATTCGTAGGCATGCGCTTGCAGCAAAGGCGTTTGTGGGAGACCACCAAACTCATATGCTGAATTGCATAACTTTGCCACGTATTGAAGAGGCTTTTAGGGATCATGCTGCGCAGCTTGAACGAGAGGGTTACGAGATGGCTGTAGTGGAATATTCTGCATTTAAAAATCGTTCGCTGTCTTTGGCTTGTGATGCAGATTTGATAATTGCAGTGCTTGCTCCTGAAGAAGTGCGAGTTGCGCGCGCGGTTGAGGCAGGATGGATTGAAGCCGATGTTCGTCGTCGTATAGCTAGACAAATCACCGATGAGGCTCGTGCTGAGGCTGCTGACGTTGTCTTTGTCAATGATTCAGCGCCTGAAAATCTGCAGTCTCAAATAATCGCTTGGTGGACTGAGTATTCAAACAAGCAATCATAAGGGCACGGGCTAGTTGAGACGGCTTCTTGTGACATCGGGGTAAATTCTTGCATAACGGGATTTCGGAATTTTACGAACGTCTAGTCTTTGGCTGTAAACGAAGTAGCCCATGCGAATTGATTGCGCTGCAAAGTTTTGTACCTTGTATAAAACCTTAGCGATGTTTAGCGAGAAATGTGAGCGTGTGTTCAAAGAATAATCGCTAAGGTTTAATATTTGGACAACTCCATTTTTTTACTTACATTTCAAAATCTCTCGGAACTTACTCAAATTCTCTTAAAGTAAGATTGCAATTTCATAACGAACAAGCGTTCATGTTTGATTAATTGTGATAGACTTTTCTATCTGAAATTTTGTGGAACAATGTAAGCATCTTACTGGGTTTTATGATTCGTTGTTTGGGTTAAGTGCTTACTTGGAAAGGAAGTGTTATGGTGCATCTTTCTTCTCTTGAAGGTGTCGAAATAGCAGGGAAATTGCCTGATTCGCGACTAGCTTCTACGCCGTTTGAAGTGGTATCAACGTTTGAGCCTTCGGGTGACCAGCCTGCTGCAATTCAAAAATTGGTGCAAGGGGTAGAAGAGGGTCTGCGCTTTCAGACGCTTTTAGGAGTAACGGGCTCGGGTAAAACATTCACCATGGCAAAAACCATAGAAGCGGTTCAAAAGCCTACCCTTATTATGGCGCCTAACAAAACACTTGCCGCACAGCTTGCGAGTGAGCTTAAAGAATTCTTTCCGCATAATTCAGTTGTATATTTTGTGAGCTATTACGACTACTATCAGCCAGAAGCATACGTGCCTTCTTCAGATACTTTTATTGAAAAAGATGCATCTATTAATGAAGAAGTAGAAAAGCTACGCCATGCAGCGACTGCTGCTTTGCTTTCACGGCGGGATTGTATTGTAGTAGCCTCAGTATCATGCATTTATGGCATAGGTAGTCCCATGGATTACGCCGGTATGGCAGTGTTTGTTGATAAGCAAAAAGAAATGGATCGCGATCAGGTTATTCATGAGCTTATTGAAATCCAATATGATCGCAATGATTATGAATTAAAGCGAGGCACCTTTAGGGTGCGTGGCGATGCTCTTGATGTTTTTCCTCCTTACGCAGATAATCCCATTCGAATTGAATTTTGGGGAGACGAAATAGAATCAATTGTTGAGACAGAAAAGATAACAGGTGAGGTTCTTAATGAGTTTGAAGCACTTCCCATCTGGCCTGCCTCTCATTATGTTACGGCACGCCCTAAGATGGATCGCGCATTGGGAACGGTAAGAGATGAGCTTTTGAATCGATTGCAACAGTTTAAATCTGAGGGAAAGTTGCTTGAAGCACAGAGACTTGAGATGCGCGTGAATTACGATTTAGAGATGCTGGAAACAATTGGTTTCTGCTCTGGCATTGAGAACTACTCTCGTCATCTTGATGGGCGTCAGCCAGGAGAACCCTCATATACTCTTATAGATTATTTCCCGAAGGATTTCCTTTGTTTTATTGACGAGAGCCATGTAACAGTGCCTCAGATTCGCGGAATGTATGAAGGCGACCGCTCGCGTAAGATAACTTTGGCAGAACATGGATTTCGCTTGCCAAGCTGTTTGGATAATCGCCCTTTACGTTTTGATGAATTTGAAGAACGAGTGCCGCAGTTTATCTACGTGTCTGCTACACCAGGAGACTATGAAGACAAGGTGACTCAACAAAAGGTTGAACAAATTATCAGACCCACAGGCTTGCTTGATCCTGAAATACTTGTACGCGGATCTGCTTCGCAGATTGATGACATTATTGATGAAGCAAAAGAGCGCGTGGCGCGTAAAGAGCGCGTGTTAATTACTACCCTTACCAAAAAAATGGCAGAAGATTTAACGGATTACCTGCTCGATCAAGGGGTGAAAACGCGTTACATGCATTCTGATATCGCCACGCTAGAGCGAGTGGAAATCCTTCGTGATTTAAGGCTGGGTGAATTTGACGTGTTGGTCGGCATTAACCTCTTAAGAGAAGGTCTTGACCTGCCAGAAGTCTCGCTCGTTGCCATTCTTGATGCTGACAAAGAAGGCTTTCTTCGTAATCATCGATCGCTTATTCAAACGATTGGACGTGCGGCGAGAAATGTCTCTGGGCAAGTTATTATGTATGCGGATAAGACTACCGATTCAATGGCGCGCGCTATCGACGAAACAAAACGTCGTCGTTGCTTGCAAATTGCTTATAACGAAGAGCATGGTATTGAGCCGCAGACAATTCGCAAGGCTATCAACGACATTATGAGCTACGTAACCGATGAAATGGGAAACACTACTGCAGAGCAGGTAAATAAAGAGTTGGCAGAGCTGTCTCGCGAAGAGGTGTTGCGCATTGTTTCTTCTTTAGAGGACGATATGGCAACCGCTTCAAAGGATATGGACTTTGAAGAGGCAGCACGTTTGCGCGATCAGTTGGTTAAGCTTAAGGCTCAAGTTGAGGGCTCGAGCGAAGACGATGTTTTGAAGGACTTGAAAAAGACCGCACGAAAGGGCAGTGCTTATGGCAATCGTAAGCATGCGGCCTATGGGGGTGCCCGTAGGTCGTAGATAGTTGTTTTGCTGTTGCCGTCAATCGCGACTGTTGCAAAGCAATCTGCGACATCGCGTGCGATATAAACGTGTTTACTTAGCTAAAACGGGATTAACGTAACGACCGCGTTTTTCGGTTTTTTTACCATACTGGATGGCATTGGTGGGGCAGCGATGTAGGCAAGCTAAACATTGGGTGCAGCCCATTTCTGCCCATCGGGGTGTTTCGTTAATGAGGCTAACGGTATTGGTGGGACAGATATCCGCACAGAGTCCGCAGTTAATGCAAACAGGGAGCGTGTGGAATTCTTTGGTTGAGCGAGGCTTTTCTTCGCTTTCTGTAATTCGGGTAAGAAGATTGCCTACAACATTCCTTTTTTCATCGTGTGTAATTTTTCGCGCTTTGATTCGAAAAGCAACACGACGAGCCTGTTTGTCTGCGGTGGCGAGTATCTGAGCTCTGCGGGAGCCTTCTGCGGGTGCATAGAGATAGGTGCAATTTCCTACCGACTTTACACTGAAGGAAGCGTCAAGATTAATGCCTTGACTTTGAAGAAGGCGCTCTCCAAAAACGCGCGAAACATTACCCATGAGCCCTCCATAGCTTAAGACAACATAGGTGTATGAAGGTATAAAAGTTTCATTTTCATTAGTGAAAAAGCACGCTTCTTTAAGAAATTCATCAATAATTGGAGGGGTGGTCCATCCGTAAATAGGAAACACAAATCCCAAGGATTCTCCCTGTTCAAGCAAGAAATCAAACGTTTTATACTTGTAAGCAATGCCTATGTCTACCAAGGTGTCACCTGTTTCTGCGGCAATGCTTTTTGCGGCAGCCAAAGAATTTCCTGTACCAGTAAAATAGAAAATCATGGGAACACCTTTCGTTTTGCTGGGCTAGACGTGCACAAGATGATTATAGCAAGGAAGTACTTTGTGTTCGACGGGTTTGCTTGCTAGAAAAGAAACAAACTGGCAACGTAGGTTGAGGTTGCCATCTGGCTCACTATGGGATTTGACTAGGGAAAGGTGGAGGGCGCGAACCTCAAGGCTAGAGAATCAAAAGGGTAAAGCATAACCAAAAGGGCTTTAGCGAGCGTGGCAATCGAAGTCGCTTTTGGCCGCAAATACAAAACAGTTCTGTAAAGCGATATCTAAAAAGCGCTTTAGCGAGTGCCTCTTTGATGAAAATGGTGTGCTGTCTAACAAGCTGTCAGACAGCACATAAAAATCTCTAAAGTTCGTCGCTATCAAGCCAAATGGTAAAAGGTCCGTCATTAACCAAGATCACATCCATATAGGCGCCAAATTTTCCGGTTTGAACATGGGGGACATCACGACGAGCTCGCTCAATAAAGCACTCATAAAGCTGGTTTGCTTTGTCTGGGGAACCCGCTTCGGTAAACGATGGGCGGTTTCCTTTTTTGCAGTTAGCGTAAAGAGTAAATTGAGACACGATGAGAACCTCGCCACCTACGTCGATAAGCGAGCGGTTAGTCTTGCCGTTTTCATCTTCAAAAATGCGAAGGCGCGAAATCTTAGACCATAAGCGCTCAACCTGTTCTTCTGAATCGTCATGACCAACCCCGAGTAAAATGAGGTAGCCGCGATTGATAGATCCAATAGTTTCTTCGGCAACACGTACTTGTGCGCTTGAAACGCGCTGAATCAGAGCTCTCATGTTATTCCTTTTCGGTTGTAGGGGATGTACTGGATCCTTCATCAAGGCGTTTGGCGAGAAGCTGTAACCCGCCAACAATGACGCCACCAATAATAAAGAAGAGAATGCTAAAAGACTCGATAGTCATTGCGGGCTGTGGATGGGAGAGGGTAAGGGGCCCTTGGGTAATGGAGTAGAGAGAGCCAATCATCATACCAATGACAAGAAAAATAACTTGTGAGCGGAATCTGCGCAAGCACAGACGAATAAGGCGAACAAACAACAAAATGCCGCTTGCGATGCCTGCAATAAAAATCAAAATAATGGGCAAATAGCTGAAGTCGAGACCCATAACTGCGCGCACCGCATCCATGATGGGGACATAAAGACCAAAAATGAGTAGAAGAGTTGAGCCGGAAATGCCGGGAAGTGCCATTGCTGAAATAGCAATCATAGCTGCAAAGAACACATAAACAGCTATTCCAAGGGTTAGACTGTTAAATGAAATATCAAGCCCTGTTCCCGCTGTAGGATTTAGAAAAGTAATACCAACAACAAGAGCAATGCCAAACGCACTAAATACAAGGCTGGGTATATGACCCTTGAGTGTTTCTTTCTCTTCCATGACTACAATAGGAATCGCAAAAATGATAAAGCCAATAAAGAGTGAGCTTACTTCGTAGATATTGGAATCAAAAAAACTGGTGAGAACAAGTGCGGAAAGCCCAAATCCGATAATCCAACCAAACCCTAACTTGAGCAAAAACTTTACCGCTTCAAGGCGCTGGGGCATTTTTCCATGAAAAAGGTCATCCAGTGAGCCGATGAACTTGTCATAAAAACCCAGCAAAAAAGCGATAGTGCCACCAGAAACTCCAGGAACACTGTCTGCGAGAGCCATGCAAAAGCCACGAATAAAATTAATTACGAGTTCTTTAATAGACATAGTTGTAGTGCCTCTTTCAAAAACTTTACTACATAAGGTAATGGACAGACAAAGGTCAATGTTGTCTTTTAAGTAAGAAAACGATTGCCGTAGGCGCCGCATTATTATAGCGATAGTGTCTAATATGGGTACGAATAAAGAAAAAACTCACGAAGTAAAACATGCAACAGATATGCACGCTTCGTTTAAAGCCATGTTGGTATGCGGGTGGCTGCCAGGAGGCTGTTATACTGGTTGAAATTATTATAGGTAAGGGAGGGTGCGCGATGATTGATGAAATTCAAGTTGAAAATCTTGCGCTCATACGAAAGGCGGAATTACTGCCTTCTCGTGGATTGACAGTCTTGACGGGTGAAACGGGAGCAGGAAAGTCTGCCTTGCTTTCTGCTATGAAACTGCTGATGGGTGCGCGTGCTGATAAAGACGCAGTGCGTGACGGACAAGATGCACTGGTGGTTTCGGGGCGTTTTTACGGGAATGAAATCTCTGACGAGTTGACAAAAGATGCAAGGCCAAACGAAGGCTTTCCCGAAGAAGAGCTTGTTGTGACGCGCCGGGTAAGCGCTGATGGACGCTCTCGTGTCAGTATCGATGGATGTATGGCAAGCGTAAAAGAGCTTGCGAATACGATAGCGCTAACCGTTGATCTTTGCGGACAACATGAGCATCAACGACTTATGCAACCTGCTTCACACATGAGTATGCTTGATGCGTGGGCGAGTGTTGAAATAGTCCCTGTGCATGCTGCCTATAGAGAAGCTTTTGAGGTTGCTCAACAAGCAGCAAAAGAGTTGGAGCGCGTTTGTGCGGCGAGCGCCGCTTCGACCGCTCAACTTGAAGAAGCACGCTTTGTTTTGAGGAGTATCGATGCAGTTAATCCGTACGAAGGAGAGTATGAAGAATTAAAAGAAGAACTTGCGCGCGTTGAGCATTCTGAAGCGCTTGCGGTGGCAGCAGGGGTTGCTTGCGAGGCGTTGTCGAGTGAGGATGGAGCCATGGATGCTCTGACGCGAGCTGTTGCGGCCTTTGATTCTGTTTCGACCTATGATGCCAAGTTAGGTGAATATGCCGAAGCGCTACGAGAAGCTGGTTATGCGATAGAGGATATTGCGCATGAGGCGCGCAGCTATGCTGAAGAGGTGGAATTCGACCCAGAAGAACTTGCGGAAAAGCAAGAACGCATGGCGGCTCTGCAGGGGCTTATGCGTCTCTATGGGCCAGGAATTGAACAGGTACTATTGCGTCGTAAAGAAGCTGCCGAACTGGTCTCTTTGGTAGACGATGCCGACTGGCGCGAGCAGGAAGCACAAAAGGCTGTTGATCAGGCTGAAGAGTTGTTGCGACGTGCTGCTGATTCCCTTGAAGAGGTGCGCGCAAGTTCGGCCCCGCGATTTGCTGCAGAGGTGAGCACTCAAATGCAGCGTCTTGAAATGAGCGGTGCGCAGTTGACCTGTAACTTTGTAACTCTTCCTCGTGCCTCGTGGACAAAAGCAGGGTCGACGTCGTTAGAGTTTTTGTTTTGTTCGAGCACCGGAATGCAGGCACGTCCTTTAGTGCGCATTGCGTCTGGTGGAGAAATTAGTCGCGTAATGTTGGCGATAAAGGTGGTTTTGGGCAAGACCGACCAGGTGGATACGCTTATCTTTGATGAAGTGGATGCGGGGGTGGGCGGTTCTGCTGCCGTGGCTCTCGCGGAAGTGTTAGCAGAATTGGCGACAACGCATCAAGTGATTGTGGTAACACATCTGGCGCAGGTTGCTGTACGTGGGCACATGCATTATGTGGTTCGCAAAATAGAAGGCGAAGATGGTATGCTTGAAACAGAGTTGAGTTGTTTAACGGCTGAAGAACGACCTGCAGAAATTGCACGAATGCTTTCAGGTGAAACAACGGATACTTCGCTGGCTCATGCTTGTGAGTTGATTAATGCTGCCGCGGCAAAGTAAGGGGAGTTTTCTGCATGTTTACTATTGGCTGTCATCTGTCGAGCGCAAAAGGGTTTTTGCGCATGGCGAAAGACGCAAAATCCATCAAGGCAAACACCTTCCAGTTTTTTACGAGAAACCCTCGTGGAGGGAAGGCTAAAACTCTCGATCAAAAAGACTTGGCAGCATTTCACGTCTTTGCCCAGGAGTGTGGCATAGCTCGTATTTTGGCGCATGCTCCTTACACGCTTAATCCTGCTTCGGATAATCCTAAAACACTCGAATTCGCTGCGCTTGTGCTTGAGCAAGATCTTGAGCGTATGGAGCAAACGCCTGATCAGCTTTACAATATGCACCCGGGTTGCGCGGTAGGTCAACCAAAAGACGTTGCTCTCGAGAAGGTGGCTACCGCTCTAAATAAAGCACTGAAACCTAGTCAAACAACAATGCTTTTGCTTGAAACCATGGCAGGTAAGGGCACCGAATTGGGCTCTACGTTTGAAGAATTGGCGACTATTGTTGAAAAAGTGGAACTTCATGAACGTGTAGGGGTGTGTCTTGATACGTGTCATGTATGGGATGCGGGGTATGATATAGCGACTGACCTTGATGGTGTGATTGAAAAATTCGATCAGGTTATTGGCCTTGATCGGTTGCGGGCAATTCATTTGAACGACAGCCTTAATTCGTGTGGTGCTCGCAAAGATAGGCATGCTCGCTTAGGTGAGGGGCATATTGGTATTGCGGCTTTTGAGAGTATTGTCAACCATCCTAAACTGCGTGATCTTCCTTTTTATCTTGAAACACCCAATCCAACCTTAGGGGGCTATGCCCAAGAGATTGCCTTGTTGCAGGAGTATCGCCACAGCTGCAGAGGCTGATGATAAGTGGGTCTATTTTTTTACGAGGGCAACTACAAGAATAAATCCTACGAGACAGAATGCGGCAGAGATTGCAAACGAGATACTAATGCCGAAGTAGTTGGCTTGAATCTCACCCATGGCGCTTGTGTTCATGTTTGCCGTAATGGTGTAAGCAGACACAATGATTGCTGTTCCAAAACTTCCTGCTACTTGGCAAAGAGTGTTGTTTACCGAGGTTCCGTGGTTTATTAGTTCATCGTTAAGTGAATTCATGCCCCAAGCAACGATAGGCATATTAACAAGAGCAAGAGCAACCAGGCGAACAGTGAAAAGGGCTCCAATATAATATACGCTCGTTTCAGGCCCTATAAAAGCTAATAACAAGGTAGAAAGCGTAATACCACCCATACCTAAAAGGCTCAGCATGCGTGGTCCCTTTCGGTCGAAAATACGTCCCGCAATAGGCCCCATAATGGCCATGAGGATAGCGCCTGGCAAAACTACAAGACCAGAAATAGTAGCAGAATGTCCTTCGAGAGACTGAAGATAAATGGGGAGCAATACGCTTGCTGAAAGAAGTGCACCTTGAATTATCATGCCTATGAGTGTTGCAATAAGAAATTTTTGGCTTGAAAGTACGCGAACTTGAAGCATAGGGTGTTCAAGTTTGAGCTGTCTGCGGAAGAAAAAGGCGAGCGCAAGTACGCCAACGGCAATTCCACCTAATGCGCTGGGATGAAGTCCGTATGAACCGAGGAAAGAAAGACCAAACAAAAAAGAACCAAAACCGAGGCTCGATAGTGCGACAGAAAGTACATCAAGAGTAACCGACTTTTTAGTGGGATCCCCCTTTTTTAAGACAAAAAAAGCCGCTACAACTAATACTGTTGAAAGGCACGTAATTAAATAAAACGTCATGTTCCAAGAGAAGCTGTCAATAATTATGCCTGCTGCGGTAGGCCCAATGGCTGGCCCAAAAGCAACGACGAGCCCAAAAAGACCCATGGCAGAGCCTCTCTTTTCGGCAGGGAAGGTCCATAAAAGAACCGTCATAACTAGGGGCATGAGCACTCCTGCTCCCGCAGCCTGAACAAGACGGCCTGTTAAGAGAACTATGAAGTGAGACCCCCATCCTGCAAGGGCGCTTCCTAGGGCAAATATAGTCATGCAGGTTAAAAATAGTTGTCTTACCGAAAAGCGATCTATAAGAAATGCCGTTACAGGAATCATGACTGCGTTGACAAGAGTAAACCCTGTGGTAAGCCATTGTACGGTTGCAGCATCAAGGGACATCTCCTCCATAATTGAAGGAAGCGCTGGTGCTACAGCTGTTTGATTAAGAACGGCGGTAAAGGTGCCTGCCATAAGTATTGCAAGGGTAGCAATCTGATTTCGCGAAAGATTCATGATTAATTTGGTTACTCAGCTGGTTTTTCTTGTTCGTTTGATTCTTCTAATATGCGACGGACTTCTTCGCGATCTGCCCTAATGCGGTCGCTTAAGTCGTCGGTGGAGGTGATATTTTTTGCATGCTGTGTAGTTTGGGTTGAGGGTGTTTTTGCTTCTGGGTGTTCTTGTTTTAAGGTAGTAAGAGCAGCGGGATTGCCGAGAGCTTGCCAAAGCTTTCTTACTACTTCACGTGCGGCGTCACGCTCTCTTTCTCGTTCGATTTTTCCTTTGGGGGGACTTACGCGGCGAGCAACTGATCTCACCGGATGAGTAACGACTTTTACGACCACGTCGGAATAGTCGCGCGGTTCGGAAGTTTTCCAACCAAAGAACAAAGAAGCATACCGAACTACCAAAATTATGCTAATGCCTATAAGTTCATCATAATGAGGAAGAAAATTGTATTCGTGCAGTATGGCATAAACAATGGCGCCAATAATTACCACGCTACCATAGAGAGTGCCTACCTGGAATGCGGCCGGTTCGCGATTCATACAGATATCGCGAATGATGCCTCCGCCGACAGCAGCAATGGTGCCTAGAATGACAGAGGGAATAATATCGAGCCCTGCGCTTGCGGCTTTGCCAACGCTAATGATAGCCCAGATGCCTACTGATACGTTGTCAAGTAGGTCAACAACAGGGTCAAGGTAGGTGGTAAGCTTGCCAAAGTAAAAAACGATAACGGCTGCTACTATGCACGCAATAAGAAGGGTGGGCTGCTGAAACGCATAGATGCCATAGCTTTGCAGCAGCACATCACGTAGCATGCCGCCTGCAAGACCAGTAATAATTGCGATACACACAACGCCAAAAATGTCGTAACGCGCACGAACAGCGCTCATGGCTCCCGACAGGCCGCCGGTCAAAACAGCGGTAAATTCAAGCCAAAAGGGTACCGTAAGAACAGCTTCGATCATGAGGGATTAAAGGCTTTCTACAGACACGATAACGGTTGCAGTAAGGTCTCCCGAAAAATTCATATCGCCAGTGATTTGCCGTGCAAGTTCTGTTGTAAGAACACCTTGTTCAAAGAGATAGATATTACGTTTTGCCTTATCAAGTGCCTGATCATAGAGATCTTGAAAGCTCTCTTGGCAGGTTTGACCCGTGAAAGGATGCTTCCAAGGTTGGTGGTTGGTGTTTTCAAAAGAACTTTCTTCAAGCTCTATAGCGCGATGGCTGAGTGCTTGGGCGAGTGAATGGGTTCGCGCAAGACGCTCAAGGTGTCCCCAAAGCGCGCGGCGGCGTCCTGAAGTTGAGTGGAGAGCACGCTGAGCTATGCGCATATTCTTTAGCGATTTTTCATACATGTTTTGAGGGATAAATTCACCGTATACCGTCAAAGCGATATAGGCAATCATCTTTGATATGATTTTGAGTGTTGTGTCGCTTGCGCAAAGGATTTCTGTCGCAGGATTAAACTCGGCAACCGTAACACCTCGTTTTTTATAGAGTAAAAGTTCGTCGTATTCACTTTCGATAAGTGTATGCACTTCAGAAGTGTCCTTGGGCGTAAGACCGTCTACTCCTGCTTCACAGAGGAGCTTTTGGTAAGAGTAAACAAGTGGGTGAACAGTAGAGTCAAGTGTGTAGTGGCACAAGAAGCCAAGCGCAAAAGCACGACCGACCGCAGCTTCTGAAGGGTTGAGAATTGAAAGGGAGTCTTTTAAGGCTTTGACAAGCTCAGTTGGATGCGATTTGTGAATGGTGCTGCCCAGTTCGCGATGCGGATAGAGCCGAGGACTTCCAAAAGCGTAAAACAAAGGGTCGGGTCCTTGATTGCCCAACAAGAAAGCATCTGCCTCATCACGTGAGCCTCCAATAAAGTTGAACAACACGTCATAGGTGTCTCGTCCAAATATGTCGTGAGTGATGATGGCGGGCATGAGACACTCCTTCGTTTATGACCTGAATTTTACTAATGGTGAACATGTCTATCATATACAATGTTTAGGCGCTTGTTAACCTTGCGACAAAGACTTGTAGAAATTCTTACAGAGAGGGCATATATGATTGGTAAATTAACAAAGCAGGAAAAGAGTTGGATCCTGTATGACGTGGGTAATTCCTCGTTTGTGCTTTTATCAACCGCGCTCATCCCTGTCTATTTTGCCACCTTAGCTGCTCCTGGGTCTTCGGTAGTTGTTGCTTGGGGTTACGCAGAAACAATCGCGTCACTCCTAGTTGCTTTGTTGATGCCTATTTTGGGTAGTTTAGCTGACTTGAAGGGCAACAAGAAGAAATTTTTTATTGGAGCGGTGGGTACTGGTGCGGTTGCCTGTGCTTCGTTGGGTCTTCCTACCGAGGCGCTACCTTTCTTGATTGTGTATGTCGTTGCTTCGGTAATGCTCAATGGTTCGATGGTGTTTTACGATGCTTTTTTGGTGGATGCCACCACAGAAGAGCGCTACGACAAAGTGTCATCACACGGTTTCGCGTGGGGATATATTGGGTCGTGCATTCCTTTTATTGTGTCACTGGCCATCGTTTTAGGTGGGTCTGCGATAGGTATTGATATGGGAACAGGGATGAAGCTTGCTTTTGTTATAACAGCTCTTTGGTGGGTTGTGTTTAGCATTCCTCTTGTTCGTGACGTGCGCCAAACGCATTATAAACAACGCGCGGCGCATCTTTTCCGGAGTACGTTTGCGGGACTTTGGGGTACCATGAAAGCCATTGTTCGTAATCGCCGCTTGCGCTATTTTATGTTGGCTTTTTTCTTTTATATCGATGGGGTTCATACCATTATTAAAATGTCGACAAGCTACGGAACGGATTTAGGTATTGATTCGACACAGCTCGTTTTAGCCTTGCTGCTTACGCAGTTTGTTGCGTTTCCTTCGGCAATTGCGTACGGACGCATGGCGGGTCGCTTTGGAACAAAGAAGATGTTACTTGTTGCGGTGTTTGCGTATTTTTGTATTACGTTGTTCGCGGCATTTTTCTTGCGTGAGGCTTTGCAGTTTTGGATTTTGGCGGTGTGTGTGGGGCTTTTTCAAGGGGGTATTCAGGCGCTTTCTCGTTCTGAATTCGGCAAGCTCATCCCTAAGGAGCATGCAAATGAGTATTATGGCTTCTTTGATATTTTTGGAAAATATGCGGCTATTATGGGTACGCTATTAGTGAGCGTTTTTACGCAGGTGACAGGCAACTCGTCTTATGGTGTTTTGTCGGTGTCGGTGTTGTTTGTTGTAGGCTTTGTTCTTTTGCTAAGAATGCCAGCAAAAGAGTAGGCATATTTTATAGGAATTGTGCATTTGTGCAAAAATGCTTGAATTTCAGAGCCGAAAAGCGCATTCCGTACGCTTTCAATGTGAAATTATGCCCTATAGTAATCTTAAGGGAAGCCAAAAAGTAGGTATTTTGGTATAGTGTTGAGCCGATTGGGGTCACTACGATAAGAAAGAGCACCATGTCGTTAATCGTGTGTAAATTTGGGGGAACTTCAGTTGCATCCCCTGAGCGCATCCAAATGGTTGCAAAAAAACTTATTACAAAAAAGCAGGCGGGACATCGAGTAGTAGCGGTTGTTTCAGCCATGGGAAAAACTACCGATGAATTGGTGGGGTTGGCTGCTGCTCTCAATGATAACCCTCCTTCGCGAGAAATGGATCGCTTGCTCTCAACGGGTGAGCAGGTTTCTATGACGCTGTTGGCAATGGCTATCGAGGCTCGTGGTTATAAGGCGATGAGTTTTACGGGTAGGCAAGCAGGTATTGAAACCGACTGTATTCACGCCAAGGCTAAGATTACTAAAGTGCATAACGAGCGAATCATGGAAGCGCTTGAGCAGGGAAATATTGCGGTTGTTGCCGGTTTTCAGGGCATTGATAAAAACGGTGACATTACAACTCTTGGACGCGGTGGGTCGGATACTACTGCTGTTGCGATTGCTCATGGCTTAGGTGCCGATGTCTGTGAGATTTATTCTGACGTTGATGGCGTGTATACGGCAGATCCGCGCGTATGTCCTCGTGCAAAAAAACTCGGCACTATTCTTTATGATGATATGTTAGAACTTTCAAGTTCAGGGGCAGGTGTTTTGCAAATGCGCGCCGTTGAATTTGCTCGTAAATATGGAGTGGTTATTCATTCTCGTTCGGCATTTTCCGAAGCAGAGGGTACCTATATCAAGGAGGGTATTGATAGTATGGAAGAGGCAGTTATAACGGGTATTGCTCATGATACGTCTGAGGTAAAGGTTACTATCCGCGGCGTGCCTGACATGACTGGCGTTGCGGCAAAGGTTTTTTCTTCGCTTGCATCTAATATGGTCAATACCGATATGATTATTCAGAATGTATCCGAAGACGGTATTACCGACATCAGTTTTACCTGTCCTGGCGCTGACTTATCGCGTGCGCAAGAAACTATGAATCGGATAGTTCCAGAAATCAGTGCGCGTGAAGTAGACATTGATGAAGATATTGCAAAAGTGAGCATTGTTGGTACAGGAATGAAGTCTTCACCAGGTGTTGCGGCGCGTGCGTTCACGACCTTAGGAGAAGAGGGTATCAATATTCTAGCTATTTCAACGTCGCCCATCCGTTTGTCGGTGGTTGTTGATGGCGCTCAAGCCGCCGCCGCTGTTCGTTGTCTTCATACGGCATTTGGTTTGGATTCGGATAGTGTGTTCGAGGAGACTCAGCTGAGTGCAGAGGAAATAGCAGCAAAAATGAATAAGGGGCGATAAACATGACATGGACAAAGGTAATGCCGGCAAATCCCGTAGTAGCTATAGCGGGCGCAACGGGTGCAGTGGGTGCAGAATTTTTACAGGTGCTGCATGATGTAGATTTTCCGGCAAGTGAAGTGCGTGCTTTGGCTTCTGCTCGTTCTGCAGGAAAAAAGCTTCCATTTTTGGGTTGTGGGCAGGTTCCTGCAGGTGATTTGATAGTTCAGGAAATGACTCCAGAAGCGTTTGAGGGTGTTGATATTGCTCTCTTTAGTTGTGGTGCGGGTATGTCAAAGGAGTTCCGTCAGGCAGTGGTTGATGCTGGAGCAGTAATGATTGACAACTCGAGTGCATTTCGCATGGATGAAGATGTACCATTGGTAGTTCCCGAAGTGAATCCTGCTGATGTTAATTGGCATGAAGGGGTAATCGCTAACCCTAATTGTTCAACTATCCAGATGGTCGTTGCTCTGAAGCCCCTCTACGATTTGTCGCCTATAACACGCGTTATAGTTTCAACGTATCAGGCAGCAAGCGGTGGCGGAGCACCCGCAATGAAAGAGCTTTATGACCAGACAGGGCATTTTCTGGGTGGAACTCCAGAAGATGAACTGAAGGTAGAAGTTTTCCAACACCGTATTGCTTTTAATTGCATTCCTCACATTGACGTGTTTATGGATGACGCTTATACCAAAGAGGAATGGAAGATGGTTGTCGAAACAAAAAAAATCATGGGTGACGACAACATCAAGGTAGCTCCTACGTGCGTGCGCGTGCCGGTTCTGCGCTGTCATGCAGAGTCTATTAATGTAGAATTTGAAAACGCTGTGAGCACTGAAGAAGCGCGTGTGGCTTTGGAAAATGCACAGGGTATTACTGTGTTGGACGATTGTGAAGCTAATTCTTACCCTATGCCTGGCTTGCTTTCTGGTACAAATGACACCTATGTTGGTCGTTTACGCAAGGATTCTACGGTAGATAACGGATTGGCATTTTGGGTAGTCGCAGATCAAATTCGAAAAGGTGCTGCACTCAATGCTGTACAGATTGCTGAGTTGTTGTTGCCTTAAGCGCTTGCGTGTCGATTGGTTTACGTGAATATAAAAAAGTCGCCTACGGGCGACTTTTTTATGGAAGCAACGATGAAGGACTGTATTTTTAGAACAGGCATGTTTAAGCTTAGGCATATGTTTTGAATGATTTGAAACGCCTTCTTTGGTGAAGGTGAAGGGGTTTTGTTCGAAGGGGCATGACCTTATGACTTAAGCGTAAGATCTCCTTCTTTTATAAGATTCATTTTTCGCATGATAGCGCAGAAAAGCCAACTCAGAACGGCGGGAAGTATAAAGCAAATCAAGATAAGTCCCAGCCAATCAAACGCGTTTGCAGCAGGCGCGCCAGCGGAAGCGTCCGCTATCCAACCGGCGTATACGCCAATAGGTCCCACGAGGCCACAGGTTCCCATGCCTGAAGCAATGGCGCTGCCGTTTTGTTCTAATTGAAATATGCAAGTTGCAATAGGGCCGGTAATGGCGGAAGCAAGAATAGGTGGAAGCCAGATTAAAGGTTTGCGAACAATATTGCTCATTTGAAGCATTGAGGTTCCCAGTCCTTGTGAAACTAAACCGCCCCAACCGTTTTCCTTGAAGCTCATCACGGCAAAGCCCACCATTTGTGCACAACATCCAGCTACAGCCGCACCACCAGCTAAACCTGTTAGGCTGAGTGCCGCGCAAATTGCTGCAGAGGAAATGGGTAAGGTAAGCGCTATGCCTATGACAACCGATACGATAATACCCATGAGCAGCGGTTGAAGTTCGGTGGCCCACATAATGAAGCCACCAACAGAAGAAGCAAGCGCGCCAATCCAAGGGCCGACAACTAACGCAAGTCCGCACCCAATGAGGATGGTGACACCAGGTGTGACAAGGATATCCACCTTTGTTTCATGTGAGACCATTTTGCCAAATTCTGCTGCCACGATAGCAACCACCAGCACAGCTAAGGGTCCACCTGCTCCGCCAGCATCGTTTGCGGCGTATCCCACAGCGGCAAGTGAGAAGAGGGCAAGTGGAGGTGCTTTGAGAGCGTATCCAATAGCGATAGCCATAGCGGGACCTGCAACGCTTTTGGCAAACGCACCTATTTCATTAAATAAAGCTATGCCCGATAAATCTCCTATAGTAGAGAGAATGGTGCCCATTAGTAATGAAGCAAATAAGCCTTGAGCCATGGCTGACAAAGCATCGATTGCATAACGCTGGAACGAAAGTTCAATATGTTTGCGCTCAAGAAAAGAAGAGAGAGTTTTTTTAGTCATGATGCCCTTTCAACTGTTAATAGATTGAAGCACGTGTCAATTTCAAAGCAGGAGCGGCTCAGTATACTAAATACCCTTAGGCGATGACGCATTGTTTAGGGGGAGAGG
>CAYJGC010000023.1:0-22882 GCA_964369725.1 uncultured Eggerthella sp. | reverse complement strand
GGATCCGGTTCAGGATCCGGTTCAGGATCCGGTTCAGGCTCTGGTTCAGGCTCTGGTTCAGGCTCTGGTTCAGGCTCAGGAGTTGGAGTTGGAGTTGGAGTTGACTCCGATGATGAATTAGAGCTTGAACTATCCTCAGCTTCTTCATCAGCTTCTTCTTCAACTTTAGCGTATTGTGCACCAATATGATACGTGCTATCCGAGTATGACGGCAAATAAGAAGGATAGTGTGCCGATGGGAACGACTCTAAAGGCTGTCCAGCTAACACGACATTCATAAAGTCGGCAAACACATCACCCGCGCCCGTATAAGCCGGCATTGGAACCACATTACTGGGGTCACCAAACCAGATAGCAACCGACATCTGCGGGGTAATTCCGCAGAAAGTAATATCCATATAGCTACTAGAAGTACCTGTCTTAGCTGCAACCATTTGCCCATTTGCCAAGGCGGCATCTGTTCCTGTTGCACCCGCATTTTGCACAACGCCCTTCATGACCTCAGTAGCGGCATAGGCCACCTCTGAAGAAATGGTTTGGTTGCCCGTGGGTACGGAATGATCAGCAATAAGATTGCCGTTTCTGTCATAGATTTGGTAAATTGGCTGAGCTCCGTAGTCAACACCGCCCGCAGCGATATCAGCATACGCATCAGCCATGTCAAGCATGGTTACATTTTGGGTACCGAGTGTGAGCGAAGCTACATCAGTAAGCGGCGAGGTGATGCCCAAGCGTTCAGCAACTCCACGAACAGTTGAGGTGCCAACCGACATTTGTAAGCGCACAAAGCCTGTATTGGACGAAACGGCAAAAGCCTGATTTATGGTCAAGCTGCCATAATTGATATTGTAAATATTTTGAAGCGGACTCGAAGAGGTATACGGCGTATTGGGGATGCTTGCAGGTGAACTGCAGTCTAAGTACGTCATTGGGTTTATACCTGCTTCTAGAGCAGCAATAAGCGTAAACACCTTAAAGGTAGATCCAACAGGCCGACCAGGATTCTCAGAATTAGTACCTTGTCCTGTCGCAAGGTTAGTTTGATTTGCATAATAGTCTTTGCCGCCCACAAGAGCGCGAACAAATCCAGTGTCGGGCTCAACAGCAACCAAAGAGCCCTGAAGCGCACCATCAAGGGAGGCTTCTTTATTCAAAATTGCCTGCTCGGCCGCAAGCTGTGCGTTCACATCAAGTGTCGTATAGACCGTCAAACCACCCTTGAATACCTCATCAACTGAGTAGGTTTCTAGCAAGGTCTCTCTTACATAGCTCGTAAAATACGGGAAAGCAAAAATGCCATCTTCTACCGGCACAGATTGGTTAAGAACAAGTGGTAGTGCTTGCGCTTGCAAGCACTCATCCTGAGTGATCGAGCCATTAGCCATCATACGATCTAAAACCAAGTTGCGGCGCTCAAGACTATTCTCAGGATATTGGATTGGTTCATTAAAAGATGGGGATTGGGGTATTCCTACCAACGTAGCAGCTTCTTCAAGAGTAAGTTCGCTTGCGCTCTTAGAAAAATAACGCTGCGCAGCGGCTTCGATACCGTATGTGGCATTACCGTAGTTGATAGTATTGAGATACATCAGCAATATCTCATCTTTTGTATACACTTCTTCAAGCTTAATGGCTAGATACATTTCGCGCACTTTACGCTCAACGGTAATATCGTCCATTTCATCAGCTAAAATAGTGTTTCTAATAAACTGCTGAGTAATGGTTGAGCCACCCTCAAAGCCCGTTCCCGTTAAGATAACAAGTGCAGCACGTATCGTGCCTTCTATATCAACTCCGTTATGCTCGTAGTAACGCACGTCTTCCGTTGCAACCGTTCCTGCAACAACATAGGGGCTTACTTGCTCAAGCGAGTCTAACGGCTCGCGATTCTCTATCTGGAAACTTGCAAGCAAAGTGGTTCCGTCAGATGCATATACATCCGTAGGTGTTGCTGTATTGTAATCTTCAACCTGAGTAACGTCATAATCTACCAAGTCATCAATCCATGACATTGCAAGCGCATAGGCGCCAACACATGCTGCAATAATTACCGCCAATACGACAGCTGTCACCATTAAAACGCCTGGAATAGCGTGCTTTTTCTTTATTCCTGCTCTGTTCTTAATTGAGCGTGAAGCCATAATAATACCTCCCAAATAATCACGATATTGTACCACCGCGAAATTATCGCCCCTAAAATAACACAAGTTTTGTAGGTCAATTCCCTTCAAAAAGAACGCTAGCCTGCAAATATAATCTACAGACTAGCATTCTTTTTCAGTTATTTTTAGAACTATTTTAGCAACGACAGCATCTGCCTATCTTGGGAAACAGTCTGTTCCGCCAGTGCAAACTGCTCTCTTACCGCTGCATGACCCGTCCCCCCTTGTGTCGTGCGCGCGGCAACAATAGCCTCTAAATTAAGCGACTGCACAATATCCTCTTCAAAAAGGCTGCTAACCGCCTTGAAATCCGCTAATGCTAAGTCATCTAAATCGCAAGCCCGCTGCTCACAAAGCAAGACCAACTGGCCTACCACCTCATGGGCATTTCTAAAAGGCAGTCCTTTTTTTGCAAGGTAATCAGCTACATCAGTTGCTGCAAGATAGCCTTTTTTGCTTTGGCTGAGCATTTCTTCAGCATTGACCCTCATACTCTCTATCATCCCTGCAGCACAAACAAGACAGTCTTCTAGCGTTTTTGCGGCGTCAATGGCACCTTCCTTGTCTTCTTGTAAGTCTTTATTGTAAGCCAGAGGCAGTGCCTTCATAGTGACAAGCAAGGCTACCAAATCCCCCACTACTCTTCCTGTTTTTCCCCTTATCAATTCAGCAAAATCAGGGTTTTTCTTTTGTGGCATGATTGAAGATCCCGTAGAAAACGAATCTGACAGGGTAATAAAGTTGAATTCTGAACTCGACCAAAGCACTATCTCCTCACACAGACGAGATAGATGCATGCATGAAACACTACACGCATACGACAAATCCAACAAGAAATCTCTATCGGAAACCGCATCTAGCGAGTTGGGGATAACACGCGAAAACCCTAATTCATCTGCAGTCATCTGACGATCGAGCGGATATGTAGTACCTGCAAGCGCTGCTGACCCAAGCGGGCATGCATCCGCAGCTTTAAATGCAGCATGCAGCCTATCAAAATCACGCGCAAGCATCCAAACATACGCAAGCATGTGATGAGAAAACAATACCGGTTGCGCATGTTGTAAATGGGTGCATCCCGGCAAAATTGTATTGAAGTTCTCTTTAGCTTGCTCCATAAGCGCACACCGCAAAGCGATGTTTGCATGCATCAAATCTCTACAGCGCTCTTTTGCGAACAAACGCGTGTCAGTCGCCACCTGATCATTACGGCTACGACCCGTATGAAGACGAGCTCCTGCATCACCAATATCGGCAATCAAAGCGCGTTCAACAGACATATGAATATCTTCATCGTTAATATTGAACTCAAATGTTCCCGCTTCAATACAACTCCGTACGCGCTCAAGACCATCCACAATCAAATCTTTATCTTCAGACGATATAACCCCTACTTTTTCGAGCATGCGCGCATGAGCCTGAGAGCCTGCAATATCTTGCGCATAAAGAGCTTTATCTACGGGCAGCGACGCGCCAAACTCTTGAGTGAATTCGCTTACGTCTTGCGTGAATCTACCTGACCAAAGAGCCATAGTGCGTTTTCCTATCCTGTTGTTTTTTCTACAGATTCTTCTAGTTGATTCTCCGCTTTTGCTACGTGACTCCACAAAGAGACGGTATCTTCATATTTTCCTTTTTTGAGCGGCCCTGATTGTCTGTATGCCTCAAAAAGGTCTGCCTTAGCTCCCTCTTGGCGACGATTTGTTGCCCATGTTTTGGCGGAGAGAATTTGCAGCTGAATAAATCCTTTTGCAGAATCATGGTCAAACGAATCATCTTCATCATACGTTGCAAGACCAAAGTCATAAAGAGAATGGGCACTCTTTAGACCCACAACCGTACAAGAACCTTTGTAGTATTTTAAACGAACCGTGCCAGTCAAACAGATTTGAGTAGAAGCTAAAAATGCATCGAGCGCTTCTTTAAGTGGCGAGAACCACTGACCCTTGTACACACAATTTGCCCAAGCTTGCTCTATGCTTAGCTTGTAATGCAAGACATCTCTCTCAAGAACAAGGTCTTCTAAAGCTTTATGAGCCACAATAAGCGACAAAGCGCCTGGCACCTCATAACATTCGCGACTCTTCACGCCAACAAGACGATTCTCGATCATGTCGATCCGCCCAAAACCATGCCTTCCAGCGATTTCGTTGAGTGCGATGATAATGCCAAGAAAACTCTTCTGATTTCCATCAAGCATGTAAGGCAACCCTCTTGAAAAAGTTAGCTCTACATATTGTGGCTCATCGGGAGCCTGCAGAGGATCTGAAGTCATAGCGTAAATATCTGCTGGCGGCTCACACCACGGGTCTTCTAACACGCCACACTCTATTGCGCGCCCCCATAGATTATCATCGATCGAGTAAGGAGATTTTTTGGTTACTGGCACATCAATACCATGAGTCTGAGCCCATTCAATTTCTTGACTCCGCGTTTTAAGATCCCATTCACGAACAGGAGCAAGGATCTCCAACGTAGGATCCAACATAGCGATACTTGCCTCAAAACGAACCTGATCATTTCCCTTAGCAGTACAGCCATGAGCAATATACTTTGCCCCATACTTGTGAGCGGCATCAACTAAATGCTTCGAAATCAACGGCCTTGACAGAGCGGATACGAGAGGGTATTTGTTTTCATACATTGCATTGGCTGCGAGCGCTTTTGCTAGATACTCTTTTGCAAAGGTATCACGCATGTCAACCACGATACAATCAAGAGCGCCTGCTTTGAGTGCTTTTTGTTTTACTTCCTCGAGACCATCATGCTCTTGTCCAACATCGCCCACCACGGCAACAATATCAAGATTTTTTTCTACTTGAAGCCACTTAATACAACATGAAGTATCAAGACCTCCCGAATACGCCAGTACCGCAATTTCCTTCTCTTTTGTCATCATGACACCTTTCCTATTGTTATTTTTTAAATCCTAAAAGTGTTAGCGTAGAATGTATCGACGCGAATACACAAAAAACTACGCCTAGGTTTGCCAATAGATGGCAGCAAAAAATTTACCGGTGAAAATAGGGGAGAACTCCCCAAACAAAAAATAGACGACTAACGTCGTCGCAATCGGTTAATAGCAGTTTGGACACTATTTGCAGCATCAGAACTTTCTGCCGCGATCATAATAGTATTGTCACCTGCTACCGTGCCCAAGGCACCTTGAAGATTAGCTTTGTCGAGTGCAGCAGAAACGCCGGCAGCTCCACCAGAATACGTCTTAACAACAACCATGTTGCCGGTGACGTGAACTTCTTCAACTAATTCTGAAACCATACGCTGAAGTCTCATCTCTTCAGGAAGAACGTAATATCCCTCCCGAGACTTCACTAGACCCATATCCATGATATCACGCGAAATAGTAGCCTGAGTACATTCATAGCCAGCAGCCTGAAGCCGTTCGGCAAGATCATGCTGTGTCTTAACGTTGTACTCACGTACAATACAACGAATGACATCATGTCTTTGCTGGCGCTTTCTCATGCCTTCGATATCCCTTTCCTTATTGAGAATCGTATACCATTTCGCCTAATGCTTTAGCTGGAATATGCAAAATACTGCAAGACCTAGCTTAATTATGCGTTTAGATTACTCCAAACTGAGTCATTTGTCACCTAATATTTTCAAGAAAGCTTAACTTTTTTTAAATATGAGGAAACAACGAAGAATTTACACATTTTTATAGATTATTGATTACCTACACTAATCCGCCAGCGCAATGAAAATCTCAGAAAGCGACTGTATTAAAACATCTACGTCAGCCTCTGTACATACCAAGGGGGGCAGGAAACGAAGCGTCTGGCAATCCGTATAGTTCAACAACAGTCCGCCATTAAGTCCTGCAGCAACCACATCCAGAGCACTAAAGGACTCCGGCAACTCAGCTGCCACCATAAGACCGAGACCACGCACGTTAGTTATTTGAGGCAAGGAAGCAAGCTTTTCTCTTAAATACCTACCAACGCGTTCAACGCTGGTCAAAAAGTCCCCTTCTTCAAGCACGGTAAGAGTTGCCAATGCCGCAGCCGTAGCGAGACAAGAACCACCAAATGTAGACCCATGGTCGCCCGCTTCAAAAGAAGCGGCAACTTCAGAACGCGCTGAGCACATTCCCGTAGGAAAACCTGAAGCCACTCCCTTTGCAATGGTTACAACATCAGGAACAACATCAAAATGCTGAAATCCAAAAGGATACGTTCCGCATCGATAGATGCCGCACTGAATCTCATCACACATAAACAGTGCTCCATGATCGGACGTCAAGCGCCTCATTGTCTGCAAGAACTCTGCCGTACACGGATGTATGCCACTTTCGCCCTGAACGCATTCAACCATACATGCACAAATTGAAGCGCCTTGCTCTTCAAAGAGTTTTTCAAGCGCTTCTATATCGTTTATAGGCGTGCGAATAAAGCCCGCGGGAAGCGGTTGAAATGCTTCTTGTTTGACCGGCTGCGCAGTTGCAGCAAGTGTTGCCAAGGTGCGGCCGTGAAAACTCCGATCAAGCGTAACTATCAAGCGAGGAGCAGTCTGCTCGGCCTGTCTTATCTCGTCTTCGCTCCCACCATTTTGCCGAACCTTAAGAGCAGCTTGCTTTTTCGCATGCAGTCGCGCAAGCTTAAAGGCACATTCGTTTGATTCGGCTCCTGAATTGGAAAAAAAACTCTTCCATAGGATTTGTTCTTCCGAATTAGAGGCAACATTTAACAAATCGGAGAGCTTTTGCGCAACCTCTCCTCTATGCTCAGTATAGTAATAATTGCTTACGTGAGCTAATTTTTGCATTTGCTTTTCAAGAGCAGCAACAAATTCTGGGTGACAGTGCCCCAAACTTACGGCACCGACACCCGAGACAAAATCTAAATACACACGCCCCTCAGAATCCTCTACCTTCATTCCCTGTCCACATACTAGCTGAACAGGCTTTCGAGCATAAGTACCCATAACGTATGTTGATTCTAATTGTGCTTGCTCTGCAAAGGTCATTTGTTCCTGCTTCCCTTACTGATTACTATTGGCTTTTATCTTATCTATTCTCTATAAGACGAGATGCGAAATTTCCAAGCGGATGAGCATCAAATTTGCATGCCTCTTCTGTTGAATGCATGGTAGTACCGATGCCCGTACTGGTAAGCAGCTCTAACAAGAGCGAATGCGAACGCGTACCATTAATCACATGCGCTCGAAATACTCCAGCAGACAACGCTTCAATACATGCCTCTAGTTTTGGAATCATCCCCGATGAAACAATACCATTTTCCACCAAAAAGCGTGCTTCAAATAAGGTGAGGTTCGAAATCAAGGAATCTTTATTAGCGAAATCCTCATAGAGACCATCAACGTCGGTCAAAAAAACTACTTTGTGAGCACCGATGGCAGCTGCAATATGTCCAGCCACCATATCTGCATTCACATTATAAAACCCACCATCTTCACCAAGCGCAACAGAAGCAACTACGGGAATATAATCACCCGCAATCAGGTCATCAAGCAAAGGGCGATTGATTCGAGTTATGCGCCCTACGCGCCCAAGCTCTGGACTTATTTGCTCGGCAACGATGGTTCCCGCATCCGCGCCACTTACACCCACAGCAAAATTTCCGTGAAGATTAAGCGCTTCAACAAGATCTTGGTTGACCTGCCCCGTAAGTACCGTACGGACAAGATTCATTACTTCAGGGGGAGTAACACGGTAGCCATCTTTAAACTCTACCGGAAATTGACCCTGCGCCATGGCCTCATTGATGGCCTTTCCGCCGCCGTGAACAACGATGGGATTTACTCCTACAAGCTTAAGTAAAACAATATCACTCATAACGTCGGCGCGAAGTTTTTCATCGATCATTGCCGATCCGCCATATTTTATAACGACCGTTTTGCCGGTAATGTGCTTAATCCAAGGCAATGTCTCAACAAGCACTTCTGCAGCTTTATGGGATGCACCCTTAGGGCGCGTGTCTTTTGCATATTTCATGATCGATAGTCTCCATTTATTGTTACATAATCGTGCGTAAGGTCACACGTCCATACCGTAGTCCAAGCCTCTCCTGCACCCAAGTCTACATCTACTATTATTTCAGGCTGCTCAAAGCGAGCCAAGGCTTCTTCCTCATCAAAAAGAACCGTCAAGCCATCTCGACAAACGGGAATACCCATAAGATCTATTGACACCTTTTCTTGTGCAAAAACAGCTCCACTTTTTCCTAAAGCCATTGCAATACGACCCCAGTTTGCATCATGCCCATATATTGCCGACTTAAAAAGAGGTGAATTCGCAACCGACCGAGCCGCCAGGTCGGCATCTAAATCATTAGCCGCACCCGAAACATTCACTGTCACAAGTCGCGTTGCGCCTTCTCCATCTGCAGCTAGCTGACGTGCTAGGTTTTGGCAAACAGCTTCTAAGGCTTGTTCAAAGCGACCAAACGCCGCACTCCCCCGCACAAAAGGTGCTGCCTCTACAGGAGCCGCTGCGCCACTCGCAAAAAGATAACAACAGTCATTTGTTGACGTGTCGGAATCGACCGTAACCTTATTAAAACTTTCGTCAGAAACGCGCGCAAGCGACTGATGCAAGTCGTATCCACTCAAGGGAGCGTCCGTGGTAATAATTGCTATCATCGTGGCCATATTTGGCATAATCATACCAGAACCCTTAGCCATTCCTCCCACAGTAAACGTACACCCATCATATCCAATGCCGTCACCAGAAAACACTACAGCAGCTTCCTTTGAGTGTGTGTCTGTGGTCATAATAGCCTGGGCAGCTAATGCCCCATTACTTTTCGAAAGAGAGTCGACAGCCTGGCGTATTCCCTGTTCAAAAGGTTCTAAGGGCAAATGAACCCCGATAACCCCTGTAGAAGCCACCATGACCTCTGACGAAGGACACCCTACAGCATCGCCAACGATAGTTGAAGTTTTTCTTGAAGCAGCAAGACCCTTTTCTCCTGTAGCTGCATTTGCGTTTCCCGAGTTGACCACTACCGCGCGAGCACTTCCATAGCCAACGCCATCAAGATTCTCTTTTGAAACTACTATCGGTGCAGAACAAAAGATATTTTTAGTAAAGACTCCTGCACAGGCACAGGGCTCATCAGCAACCACGAGAGCCAAATCTAAACGACCGACTTCTTTGCGAAATCCTGCATGAATTCCCGTAGCTTTAAAACCTTGGGCTGAAGTTACCCCGCCAGATTCCAGCATGGTCATTTCGCTTTTATCAAAAGAAGTGCTTACCCGCTTTAAGGGCTTAATCGAATCAATCTTTGCCGCGGAATTAATCTTTGATGAAGGCATACTTTGATCTTCTTTCTCAAGAATTCTGCATTACACAGGAATCGCCATCAAGTCGAATCCACAATTTTCAGGAAAACCTAAAACCACATTTGCGCACTGTACTGCTTGCCCCGCTGCACCCTTTGCAAGATTATCTATTGCGCAAACAGCAATAACAGTTCTTGTAGCATCATGCACGGCAAAGCCAATATGAGCATTATTAGTGCCTACCACCGACGAAGTTTTAGGCATAGCGCGATTATCAAGCACCCGAACAAAAGGTGATTCTTCATAAAACGAACGATACACTTTCTCTATTGAGTCGTAATCGGTTGAAACATTGCCTGCAAGCGAAAGGTAAACTGTAGACAGCAGTCCTCGATTTGAAGGAGCAAGATGAGGAGTAAAGACCAAGCGATTCTCAATCCCCAATATTTGTTCAATTTCGGGAGTATGACGATGTGTTGACACGCCATATGCTTCGATGTTTTCGTTAGCAGAGCAAAAGTGAGTGCGCGTCGTAGGAGCCTTTCCCGCACCTGAAATACCTGAGATAGCATCAACAACAACCGTTGCGTTATCGCACGCAAGTCCTGCCCTTAGTAAGGGTGCCGCCGCAAGCGACGTTGCCGTAGGGTAACAGCCTGCGCATGCGACCAATACTCCCTTTCCTTCTGCTTTGTCTTGAGCAAGTCGTTTTAAGTCGTCTGGAAAAAGCTCTGGAAGCCCGAAAGCAGCCTGTTCAAGCAAGTCAAGTTCTTTATGAAGAACTCCATACCACTGCTCGTAAACATGAGGATTCTTTAAACGAAAGTCCGCCGAAAGATCAATTACTGCTATTCCTTTATCTACGAAAGATGGCGCCATCGCAAGTGCCGCCGTATGAGGCACTGCTAGAAAGACAAGGTCACATTGGTATAAATCTGGATTATCATGTTTAGAAAAGACCAGAGAGGTTGCTCCTGCAAAACCGGGATATTCGTCCGAAATGGGAGCTCCTGCCAATTCATTAGAAGTTACCACAGTAAGTTCTAGTCCAGGGTGGTGTAAAACAAGTCTAGTCAGCTCGATGCCAGCAAATCCAGCCGCCCCAACGATTCCTGTCTTGATAGCCATAAACCCTTCTTCCCACCTATCACAAGCAATTGTCTCTTACCTACTCATTTTGTGCACATGCGCAAAATGAGGTTTTTTCCCTGTTCTTATTCATCCTATCGAATATCTTACCCTTTTGACAAGCATAGAATTAAAAAGGTTTCATTTTGTGCAAAATGTTTGCATGTTTTTCAAATTACCTGTTAGGAGTATGAGAATAGGTAGTTACCACACCCTCCAAAAAACCAATAGCTTCCTCATCCGTTGCACTCAAAGCCACGCGTAATTCATCCAGTTTTGCTTCAAGCTCATCACAGCTAACTTCTTGGCCAGTTGAAATCATAATGGAACGATTACGCGTAGGCAGCGTGCTCTCCTCTGTCATGAGAAGCTCTTCGTACATCTTTTCGCCTTCACGCAGTCCAGTAAACACTATCTCGATATCAACATCAGGAGTTAATCCTTGTAACTGAATAAGTCCTTTCGCCAGATCAACTATTTTTACCGGCTCACCCATGTCCAAAATAAAGATTTCTCCTCCAGAAGCCATTCCTCCTGCCCTAATTACCAGACGAGAGGCTTCAGGAATAGTCATGAAGTAACGCTCTATATCAGGATGAGTTACTGTAACAGGTCCGCCCGAAGCAATTTGTCGCTGAAACACCGGGATAACACTGCCGTTACTCCCTAGCACATTACCAAATCGCACTGCCGTGAAAATGGTTTTTGAAGTCTGGGCATAATATTGAATAACCATTTCCCCCATACGCTTAGTAGCGCCCATGACACTGGTAGGATTAACAGCTTTGTCCGTAGAGATAAATATGAAACGATCTGCGCCATATTTATCCGCCGCACGCACGGTGTTCAGCGTTCCAAAAACATTATTGTGCAAAGCTTCTCTTGGGCAAGTCTCCATGAGTGGCACATGCTTATGTGCAGCTGCATGGAAAACGGCACTCGGACGGTACTTCTCAAAAACCTCACTGATGCGCAAGTCTTCGCAAACGCTGCCTATCTCAATAATTATCTCAATGTCATCGTATTCCGCAATTAATTCATTACGAAGCATATAGGCATCATTTTCATAAATATCAAAAATCACTATACGCTTTGGCGCAACCCTGCATAGCTGCCTGCACAGTTCACTACCTATTGAGCCACCGCCACCCGTAATAAGTACGGTCTCTCCCGCAATGTAACCTGAAACTGCGCGCGTATTCAAAACGATCTCTTCACGTCCCAACAAATCAGCAACGTCAACATCGCGCAATCTTACATCACCGATTTCATCAAGAGAAAGTTCCCTAACATTAGGTAGCGTACGAAGCTTACAGTCCGTTTTAGCACATTCGCTGTATATGCGCTTTCTCTCTTCGGCGGTAGACGACGGGATAGCAACTACAATTTGTTCGATATCATATCGCTCAACCAAATCAACAATATCTTCGGTAGTACCAGCCACCTTTACCCCATGAATACGACTTCCCCTCTTAGCCCGATCATCGTCGGTTGCGATAACAGGGACGCCCAACATAAGTGGATCTTTTGAAGCCATGCGCGCAATTGCTAAGGAACCAGTCTCTCCCGCTCCCACCACCAGCGTGCGCGGAGAATCGCAAGAGCGATGCGAAAACGACATTGCACGGCCTTTTTCACGCAGGACACGAAAAAGAAAGCGAATTCCACCAATTAAAATTATGAGGAGAATTCCCGCCACAATAAACACGCGAATAGGGAGCCTGACATCGATAATCCAAAGAAAGACTGCGCCAACCAAGGTTGACAAGACTACTGCAAATACAATTTGAATTAACTCATCTATGCTGGCATATTCCCACAAATTATTAAAAAGTCGAAACATGCTTAAAACAACAATATTAATTACCGAGAGAATCCCCAAAATGAAATAAATCTCGTTGCTCGAAAAAACACTCGAGACCTGCTCAGTCAAAAGAGACGAGAGCCAATATGCTAGATATGTTGCAGTTATATCAAGAAACAGCAGCAGTGCTGTTCTTTTTGTGATGTGAGCGTCCAAGCCTATCCTTATCTTCGAATAAAAAGCAATGTGGTAACATTTTTCCAACAAACATTGCGCCTGAAAGAGTATTGTATATAGGGTACCTTAGGATTACGAAAGATTTATTTAGTTCAGGAGCTTGCTACATGAATAACACAGTCTCTAGCAAAGAGAACTTATCAAGCTGCTTTCTCAAACCACAGCCCTCACGTAAAGACAACATCGATGCATTCGTGAGCTATTTTAGAAGCGGCATAAAACCTCAAAGCAGTTTAGGTGAACTTGGTATTGAGCTGGAACACACTATTGTTCAAAGCGATGGAATCTCTCCGGTGTCATACCGAGAAGACAAAGGTGTCGCCTGGCTGCTTGGTCAATTAAGTCAACACTATCCTGTTGTAACGAGTGACGAAGAAGGTGACATTCTTGGAGTCGCACGAGACAAAGAAGCTGTCACTATTGAGCCGTCTGCTCAAGTAGAGCTTTCTGCAGGTCCATTCTCGAATCTTAAATCGGCTCAAAGAACTTTCGAAGCTTTTGAAAATCTACTCGAATCAACCCTGGCTCCAGTAGGAAAAAAAGTCCTTACCTATGGATACCACCCTACAGCACGAGCGCGTGACCTTGAGCTCATCCCTAAAAAGCGCTACCAGTTTATGAACACCTATCTTGAAGCCAAAGATACCTGCGGTCCTTGCATGATGCGCGCTAGCGCATCGACACAAATTTCTATTGATTACACTTCTGAAGCCGACTGCCTTCGCAAACTGCGCATTGCATACGCCTTGGTTCCTCTTCTCTCGCTCATATGTGACAATACGATATATTTTGAAGGCACCAAGCGTGAGCATCAGCTTATCCGAACACACATATGGAACCATGTAGATAATGACCGATGCGGCCTTATTCCGGGAATTTTTGACCCCGAGTTCACCCTTGCCGACTACGCCTCATATATCCTCGATACTCCAGCAATTTTGACACCCTGCAAGGAAAAACAGTGGTGTTACTCGGAGAAAACCTTTGGGGAAATCTACAAAAACAAAGTTATGAATCGCCCAGAAGTGGAACATGCTGCCTCAATGCTCTTCAATGACGTTCGATTAAAAACCTATATTGAGATAAGACCGGCAGATGCCCTTCCTATCCCCTACGTCATAGCTTATGCTTCCCTCATTAAAGGACTGTTCTATTCTTCTGACAATCTCGACGAACTAGAAAAACTCTTTGCAAACGTAAGGTCTGCGGATTTCTCCAAGGCAAAAACTGCACTAATGAGAGATGGCTACCGAGCTTGCGTCTACGGAGCTCCTATTTCCGAGCTTTGCGACAACCTTGTAGAAAAAGCACGCAAAGGACTCTCCGAAGAAGAACGAACTTATTTGGAGCCATTAGCTCATCTGATAGCAAACAAAACCACCTTGGCTAATCTTGCTGAAGAAAAACTTACACCATAGCTATTTTGTGACAACTTAAAACAACTTCACCTCTCGTACAACAAAATTACTTTAGTTCAGGTAAACTAAAGTAATTGTATTTCGAAGAAAAGGAGCTCTCAATGAGCAATGAAGGAAAAAAAGTAAAAGCACACTACACGGGAACACTTGAAGATGGTACAAAATTTGATTCTTCTCTTGATCGCGGAGAGCCTATTGAGTTTACATGCATGGGCGGTCAGATGATTCCTGGCTTTGATGCTGCTGTAAAAGAAATGGAAGTAGGAGAAACAAAGACCGTCTTTATCCCCGCTTCAGAAGCTTACGGCGAACGTCGTGATGACCTCATTCAGCAAGTTCCCGTAGACCAAGTTCCTGACGGAGATCAGCTTCCTGTTGGTCAAACAATTTACATGACAGGGCCAAACGGTCATCCATTCCCGATTTTTGTTCAGTCAATCGAAGATGGCATGGTAACTTTTGACATGAACCACGATCTTGCTGGCAAGAACTTAACTTTTGAAATCACCTTAGTTGAAGCTAAGTAGTTTTTACCAATGAGAGCACTGCGCAAGGCGGAACAGTCGCGCAGTGCTCTCAGAATGTAAGTCCTTATGTTATTTCATATTCTTTACAAATTCTTTTAAAGAGTTTTGTAGTTTTCGCTTACTTCTTTTGTTTAACTTTGCAACACTTTGCGCTGTGTTTTTGAGATAGTCTCGACCAAAAGAATCCAATTTCACTTGTCTACTTGCCGCGAGATTTGCTCCCCCTGAATGAATGCCTTCATGGTTTAAAGAGGTAGTCTTTTCCGTCTTGCCCAAGACGCATCTCGACTTTTCTCTCATTTGAGAAGCTATTACTTTATCGTATTCAAGACCGAAAAAAACCATCTCCCAAAAGGCACTTGCAATCATGCAATAATACTCACGTTCGCAACCTAATCCGTGCATCCATACTTTTTTCGCTAAAGTGCATTCCCATGGGTCAAGGACGAAAGAATAGTCCTCAAAGTCAGACAACTTCTTATTGTGAGTCTCATTAAAAACACTTTGCAAATCATTGATGAAAATCATCTTAGCATCGATTCTTCTCTCAATCATTCCCGAGTCTCCGCGCAAGACATACGACTCAACAGGAACAATCACTGCCCCGTCTCCTTTTTCTTCCTCTAGAGCTAAAGCCTTCATAGATGATAAAGCTCTTTGTATTTGACGTTCTATCTCAGCTAACTCTATGCGCCCAAGACTATCTTTTCCATAGGCGCATGGGAGATGCTTCTCCCGTATAACCCGCAAAAGCAATTCTTCATTACAAACACGCAAAACTAATTGTAGAGTGGGCATATCTTTATGTTTTACGTTTTTCTTATTCCAGCATTCAAAATGAGACATAACCAACCCCTTGAATAAGCTTGAGAGCTTCAGGGCAAGGCATTACGGCAGCACAGCGCGCGGGCAGACCCCCATGGTTACTTGATTCCCGAGATAGAAGCTTTGCTATTTCCAAAGCCTCTTTAGGATCAACCCTACAAAGAGGCATAGCTTCCACAAGCACCAAAGTTTCCGACTGAACACACTCAAAATGATTTTCGCAAGACATATACAACACCTCTCTACACGTGTTCCTCAACTTAAGAAGATCTAGTAAGATCTTGCAAACGTGATAGAGATGATACGGAACGACACATCATCGATGGGCTTTTGATACTCTCTGTAAGCAAAAGCGCTTGCACTGGGTCTTTTTCGTTAGTATACCATATTAACCGAACATTTGTTTGCTTTTTTGTTCGTGTACTATTTTTACCACGACAATAATTCAAAACCATCTTCCGTCACCACTACCTGCTTTTCCCACTGTGCCGTATCTTTACCATCCGCCGTGCGCACCGTCCATTCATTAGGATCACTCATATCTATTTCAGCTTTCCCGACGTTTATCATAGGTTCCACAGTAAAACAAAGTCCCGGCACCAAAACCATGCCACTGCCCGCTTCTGAAACATGGCTCACAAAGGGATCTTCATGAAATTCTAATCCTATTCCATGTCCTCCAAACTCTCGCACTACCGAGTATCCACAAGCATGGGCATGTGACGTTATCGCCGCACCAATGTCTCCTAAAAATCCCCAAGGTTTTATAGCAGCCAGTCCTGCCTCTCTTGCTGCACGTGTCTCTTCAACAAGCCGCCGTCTCTCCTCAGAAACTTCCCCGATACAAAACATGCGCGAAGAATCAGAATAGTAACCATCCAGTATGGTTGAACAATCTACATTAACAATATCTCCCTCTTGTAAAATTTCGTCATCTGAAGGAATCCCATGACATACCACCTCATTAATTGAAGTGCATACACTTTTTGGATATCCACCGTAGTTCAAATCAGCAGGAATCGCTCCTTGCTTAATAGTGTAATCATGCACCCATCGATCGATTTCTCCCGTAGTAATACCAGGTGCAATATGTTGCTCTACGTAATCAAGTATGCCTACATTAACTGCGGCACTTCTCTTGATACCCTCAATATCTGCGGGCGTTTTAAGGAGGTCTCTGGCAGGAACCTCAAAACCCCGCTCATACAAAACCTGCATTCGTTCGTCAGAACTTAAATGGCACTTTTTATATTTTTTGCCGCTTCCGCACCAACATTCATCATTGCGGCCAGGAGAGGGCAGTCCGTCAAACATAAGCCATCCTTTCACCTTATACCTACACCAACACTCTTGTAGTATAAATATTCGAGAACTCTTTTTTGTGTATCAATAAAAAGGAGTTAGCTTTGGTGTGAGTTCAAAGCTAACTCCTTGCGGTAGCCTAAACGCGCACTTCGGCCTTAGTTGCTCCGCAAACCTTTTTCACCAGACGCTCATGAGCCTTATCAACCTCTTCGCTCGTAAGCGTGCGATCGCCAGCACGGTAGGTTAAAGCATAAGCCATAGATTTTTTGCCTATTCCAATACGCTTTTCATCTCGATAGACATCGAACAGACATGCATCTTCAAGAAGCTTTCCACCAGCCGAGCTCATGCATTGCATAAGCTTTTCATGAGTTACTCCCTCATCAACCACAAAAGCAACATCCATAGAAACAGCAGGCAACGTTGGAACATCAACATAATCACGCGCAACACGCGCTGATTTAACAAGTGCATCTACATCCAATTCAAAAGCAACAACAGGAGCCGCAGCTTCAAAGGCTTCGACCGCAAGAGGATGCAATTCTCCCACCCATCCAAGCACGGTTCCTCCCGATAAGATTTCAGCCCCGCGACCTGGCTGCAGATGAGAAGCTTCTTCAGCAGAAAGAGCCTTGAAACGTAATTTAGGAATTGCCAATTCACGAATCAAAGCCTCGACCGCGCCTTTGCCATCAAAGAAATCAAATGCTAGTGAAGGGTTGTTCCAGCCAACATTGTTCATAGCTCCTGCAAAGACAGCCGCTAGCTTCTTTTTCTCTTTAGGCTGCTTGCGTCCTTCGTGAGCAAAAAACACCGTCCCTACCTCGTAAAGTTGAATGTTCTTTACGCCATGACTTTGATTATAAGCTACTGAACGAACTAATCCAGGAATAATGCTTTGACGCATGATCGACTGTGCGGCGTTCATGGGATTAATAAGCTCTACCGCTTGACCCAGCCCCTCATCCGACAAGCGCAACCGCTCTAAATCGGTAGGTTCAGCAAAAGAATAGGTCATGGTTTCGTTTAAACCACATGAGCGCAGTGCAGTATGCATGGTAGCTAAGGCGTGCTCTTCAGGCGAACGCGTACCAATGCGGCCGCGACCTCCCGGCAAAGTTGCAGGAACACGATCCATCCCCCACATACGCAAAACTTCTTCATAAAGATCGATTTCACGCTCAAGATCAGGACGGAACGTTGGGGCCACAACATCTAAAATATTCTTATCAGCACGCTCGGCCACTATACAACCCAGGCGTTGCAGAATGTCAATGATTTCTTCGCAAGAAATTTCGGCGCCGACAAAGTCACAAAAGCGCTTTGTACGGAAAGCTAGTTCAACAGGAGCAGTCTGCATTGGATACACATCGACAACTCCATCGCGAACCACACCACCTGACACTTCGGCTATCAGTGCTGCGGCAAAAGCTGCATTGTAGGCAGTAGTGTTATCGTCTACACCACGCTCATAGCGCATAGAAGACTCACTGATAAGCCCCAAGTTACGACTCGTGCGACTCGTGTGAGCGCGATCAAACGTAGCAGATTCGAGCAAAATTGTTGTGGTTTTATCCGTTACCTCTGTTTCAAGTCCTCCCATTACTCCAGCAAGGGCGACGGCTGCTTTTGGAGTAGCTATTACCGTCATATCAGAAGACAAAACACGGTCTTCGCCATCAAGCGTGGTGAAGCGCTCGCCTTCACAAGCAGGGCGAACGATAATATGAGCTTTACTATCTTCATCCGCTAGGGTATCAAGGTCAAATGCATGCAGCGGTTGACCGAGCAAAAACAAAATATAATTGGTTACATCAACAATATTATTTATCGAACGAGCACCTGCCGCAGTAACACGTTCAACGAGCCAATCAGGACTCGGGCCAACCTTAACATTTTCAATAACACGCGCAGTATAGCGACTGCAACGAGAGGAGTCAGCAATCTCCACAGTTACGCAATCCTGAACGGATCTTCCTTCTTCATGCAAATCAAAAGTAGGGAGAGTTATGTCGCGACGATACATCGCCCCCACTTCACGCGCCATACCTACCATAGACAGGCAATCAGGGCGATTTGGGGTGATTTCCAAATCAAGAACCGTATCAGATAGTTTTGCGTAATCAGCAAACGGCATGCCTATAGGAGCACCTTCAGGCAAAATCATGATGCCATCATGATCTCCCCCAAGCCCTAGTTCTCGCTCAGAGCAATTCATTCCCATGCTCACCACGCCACGCAACTTCGATTTTTTGATTTTAAAATCACCCGGAAGCTCTGCCCCAACCATGGCGGTAACAATATGGTCTCCCGCTTCAAAATTTTGTGCGCCACATACAATTTGCAAGGGCTCAGGGTTGCCGTCCTTGTCAACATTTTGCGAACCAACATCTACGGTCGTTACCCATAAATGATCAGAATCGGGATGCAATTCTTTCACGATAATTTTGGCTGTTACTATCTTGTCAAATGTCGCGCCTACACGCTCAACACCCTCAACACCCGTACCCGTTAAATCAAAACGGTCACATAAAGCTTTTATGTCAGTTGGCAATTCCACATATTCAGAAAGCCATTTTAGAGATACCTTCACTGGACTCTTCTTTCTCTATTAAACTCTCGCTTTTTTGCCATCTTTTGGCAAGCATTCATACACAAAGCGATCTTCTCAGGACAAACTCTCACATCAAAAACCAGGGAACCTTAGCTCATCAAGGATCGTTTCTTTAAAACTGACGCAAGAATCGCATATCGCCTTCAAGCAACATGCGTAAATCAGAAACGTTATACTTCAAGCAGGCAATACGCTCAACACCCATACCAAAAGCAAAGCCCGAATACTCTTCCGGATCAAGCCCTACATAGCCAAACACATTGGGATCGACCATACCACAGCCTAAAATCTCAATCCAACCCGTACCCTTGCAAAAACGACAACCCTCTCCATGGCATATACCGCAGCTTACATCGACTTCCGCAGAGGGCTCAGTAAAGGGGAAATAATGCGCACGAAAACGCGTCTTGCGATCTTCGCCAAACATTTGCTTACAAAAATAGTCAAGGGTACCCTTCAAGTCACCAAATGTTATCCCTTTGTCAATAACCAGACCCTCCACTTGAGTAAATTGTGGCAAATGACTGGGATCCGCCATATCACGACGATACACTTTTCCCGGAGCAATAATATAGATAGGAGGCTCTTGATCCTCCATCACATGTATCTGAACACCCGAAGTCTGGGTGCGCAGCAAAACATCCGATTCGCCCTTTACGTTTGAAGTTGCTCCTGACATATCGCGAACATAAAACGTATCAGCGAGGCCACGTGAAGGATGATCGGCCGGTGCGTTAAGCGCTTCAAAGTTGTAGTAATCGGTTTCAACTTCAGGCCCTTGTGCAACTGTGTATCCAATACCTAAAAATATTTCAGAAATTTCATCGGTGATACGATTAATCAGATGACGGGTACCTAACTGCTGCGAACGTCCAGGCAGTGTTATGTCTACTGCGCTTGCAGTAATCTTTGCTTCAAGTTCGCTCGCCGACAAATCTGCTTTACGTTGCGCTAAGGCTTCCTCAATAACAACCCTCACATCGTTAACCGTTTTACCAACCGCCGCACGTTCTTCTTTTGCGACTTGTCCCATGTTGCGCAAATAACCCGTAAGCGTCCCAGCCTTTCCAAGCACAGCAACACGTACCTGCTCAAGCGAGACCGTTTCATTTGCTTGCGAAATTGCTTCGAGTGTTTGTACGCGAAGCTTTTCTAGTTCCTCAACAATAGCCATTCTTTCGCTTTTCCTTTCCATTTTTTCTCTTGCTTAAAAGCTGAACCTTTTAAGCAAACGAAAAGAACCTTCTCTCGTCGTTGGGGCAGAGGACATTCCTCATTCCAAGGACGAGAGAAGGCTCTCGCGGTACCACCTCGGTTGACGGCTAAAACACAACCGCCCACTTTTCACTCTGTTACGGGAGCACCCGTCAAAGCCTACTGCACGTCCGCATTTGTGCCCCGCCTTCAGCTTTACTGCTCAAAAGGGAACTGCTAAGCTTGTTACTAGGTTCTTTCAGCCAAGGAACCAATCTCTAAAAGCAACATCCTGCTTAACACTGTCTTCATCACTGCATGTAGCATCAAAGTATAGCGTATTTTTCCCACTCGATGTAATTTTTAATGAAGGACAAGAATCAATCTGTCGTAAAATCTATGTATCCTCCATTCCCTTTGCGCTACACAGGTGGCAATGTATTCTCAAGGAGTACCCATGACGTTATCTTCGCCCTTTACCCCCACCATTCGACTTGCCACTGAAGCAGATACTGAGAAATTATTGGACATCTATGCACCATACATTGACACTCCCGTTACGTTTGAAGAAGAGATCCCGACGCATGAAGCGTTTCTCAAACGGGTAAGAAGCATTCTCGCAACGTACCCTTACTTGATTGCAGAATTTCCTGCAGAAAATAAAGAGGGCTCACCTCGCATTGTTGGCTACGCCTACGCGCATGCACAAGCCACACGTGCTGCTTTTCGCTGGAATGCGGAACTGTCGGTCTATCTTGCGCCACAGTCCCAAGGCTATGGCCTAGGAACGCATCTCTACGCAACTCTTATTGAGCTATTACGTTTCCAAGGCATTAAAACAGCTTTTGCCTCTGTTACTCTTCCTAACCCCGCTAGTGAGCGCTTACATACGTCTTTTGCCTTTCAAGTTATAGGAGTTCAGAAAAACGCAGGCTACACCTGCGGTGCCTGGCACGACGTTGCTTGGCTTGCAAAGCCTCTTGCAACTTATACCACCCAACCAGCCCACCCTGTTCCCTTTCCCCTACTCCAAGTAAAAAAGCCTCAAGAAATACAGGCTTTTCTTGATAAAGCCAACAAAAACCTTCTTTTACCATAAAATAAAGACCTCACAGCTACATGTGAGTATCTATTGAACTTCACACGATTGGAGAGCGCTATGCTAATTACAACATCAGACTACATTCCCGGCAGAAATATTGAGACCCTCGGGTTAGTGGAAGGGTGTATGGCGTTGTCAAAAAACGCGGTAAAAGACATTGGCGCAGGCCTTAAGAGTCTTGTTGGTGGCGAGCTTGTCTCTTACACCAAAATGATTGACGAAGCCAAGTCTCAGGCAAAAGAACGTGCCACACAACAAGCTCAACGCTGGCAGGCTGATGCTATTATTGGCTTCAGATACTCTACAACTTCTATGGCTGATGGCGCAACAGCGGTAGTCGCATACGGAACCGCAGTAAGATTCATTTAATCGGCGACAAAAACAACGAGCAACTTACCTAAACCCAAAGGCTGTAGGTTACTCGTTGTATATTTTATAACAAAGAACTACCCTCAAGATCCAAGCGCTAGGCAAGAACTCCCGTTGCCTGGAGAACAAGATATACCGTATATACGAGATAGAGCAATACGAGCATAACGCCTTCGAAGCGATTAATCCGTCCCGTAGCGGTCTTTCTAAACCTAAAACCAAAAACAAACAGCAGAACCGTAAGTCCCATCATAACAACCAGGTCGCGCGATACAACTTCGGGATCTATGCCCATTGGACTTATTAAGCCGGCTATACCTACTACCAAAAGCGTATTGAACATATTTGAGCCCAAAACATTGCCGAGCGCAATATCATGCTCGCCTTTACGAGCGGCCACAATGGACGAAGCAAGCTCTGGCAACGACGTTCCAATAGCAACTACCGTAAGCCCCACAATAATATCGCTTACTCCTAAAGCAGTGGCAATCTCTGTTGCGCCGTACACAAAAATTCGCGAGGCAACAATAAGCAAAACAAGACCAGCAATCAGCCAAAAAACTGCCTTCCTTATTGGCATATCTTCTTCTAGCTCCTCCGTCTTGGAGGCGGCCGTACCACGAACCTCAGCCACTGCCCGCTTCATCGGAGCATCTTCGGTAACACTGCGGCTTTCAATTTCTTTTGCAAAAGAGTCGTCCTTCTGCTTCATACCTTGATAAATGGTCCAGCTGAAGAATATGACGAATATGCCTATTAAGATTGCTGCATCAATTCGCGACAAGTCAAGATCCCACAACAAAAATAAGCTTACTAAAGATACCCCAAGAAGCAATGGTAACTCTTTACGGAGAATGGTGGAACCCACCATAATAGGGCAAATTACTGCAGAAATACCTAATACAAGACCAATGTTGGCGATGTTTGA
>CAYJGC010000022.1:9490-23418 GCA_964369725.1 uncultured Eggerthella sp. | reverse complement strand
AGCAACACTCCCCACCTCGAAAAATATCATAATACCAAAGCGCCCTTTATCTAAAGCTCGCTCTCGCATCAAAAACATGCACTTCTTCGCTATATAACTTCCCTTTCGTAAATCTAGTCTTTGGCACACGACAAATCTATATCCGCACTTTAAGGATTTGAAAAATAAAAACTGGCAAACAGTTCCCCGTCCGCCAGTTTTTATCATTACGTCATCCTGTAAGAAAAAATACCTAGACAGCAAACACTCACCCGCTTTCTAGGTAAGCTCTTAGATGTCTCTTTCAAGCATCCTGTTAAAGCAAAATTTCTCGTGCTTTTTCTAGAGCAGCCGGAATACCTTCAGCATCTTTGCCGCCTGCTTGAGCCATAGCAGCCTTACCGCCTCCGCCGCCTTTAATGCATCCCGAAATAGCCTTGATAATCGCGCCTGCATCAAAACCAGCTGCTTGCGCTTCTGGGGTACCCGCAGCTAGAAGTATGGGCGAATCTTCTTTTTTAGCCGCAAGAACCACCGCACCAGGAGCTTTCATGCGTGAGCGCAAAATATCCCAAGCATTTCTAATCTGCCCCGCATCCGCTTGTGTAGGAAGAATTTCGATAATCACCGGATACCCTGATTTTGTCATTACCTCATTGTCTAACAAGCTTGTCAGACTGTCGTCAGAAGCCAACTGATGGCCTTGCTTTAATGCAGCTTGCTGCTCTTTGATGAGTTTAATGTTCGAAGCGGTTCGCTCACTCACATCAAACAGAGGAACGCGCAACTCTTCAGCGGTTTCCTTCAATTCACTTTCTACACGATTCATATAAGCTAGTGCATCAAAACTTGTCACAGCCTCAATACGGCGAAGATTTGCACCAACACTCGATTCACTCGTAATCTTTACGAAACCAATTTCTGAAGTTGTAGAAACATGGGTTCCGCCGCATAGCTCTTCCGAGAAACCCTCAATCTCAAGAACACGAACAAATTCGCCATACTTTTCACCGAATAGCGCTACAACACCAGCTTCTCGTGCGCTGGCAAGTGAAGTTTCATAGGCGCGAGCAGCACGATTCTCCATAATCTTTTGATTTGCCAGTCGCTCCACTTCAATAACCTGTTCAGTACTCATTGCTTCAAAATGTGTAAAGTCAAAACGCAAGCGACTTTCCGTCACCAAGCTACCAGCCTGCTTAACATGGCTACCTAATACTTCTCGCAAAGCCCAATGCAGGATATGCGTAGCTGTATGATTGCGGCGAATACGCTCGCGTCGCGCTACGTCAATGGCGGCATGGATGGTATCTCCTACAGCAATGCGACCGCTTTCTACGTACGCACTGTGCGCAATCAAGCCTTTTTCAGGTTCGCGTGTGTCGCGAATTAATGCACGAGCATCCTCTTTGCTAAACACGCCCGTGTCACCAATCTGTCCACCTTTTTCTGCATAAAAAGGTGTGGCATCAGTCACAATACGACCCTCTTCGCCTGCCTCAAGAGCATCAACAGCAACGCCATCTTTCACCAAGGCCAGCACGCGAACATCGGCTTCATTTTGTGTATATCCCAAAAATTCTGTTGTGCCCGTTGCCTCAAGAACCTCTACCATTGCTCCGCCATATGTTGACCATGCAGCTTCAGAATCTTTTGAATTTGCAGTACGTGCGCGAACACGCTGCTCTTCCATGCAGCGACCAAATTCTTCCATATCAACCGATATATCTCGATCTTCACAAAGCTCGCAAGTTACTTCAACGGGGAACCCATACGTATCATGCAGCGTAAAAGCTTTTTCTCCCGAAAGCACATCCCCTTCAAGACCCACAAGTGCCTCTTCCAAATATGCGCGGCCTTGGCGAAGGTTTGCTCCGAAGCGTTCCTCTTCAGATAAGATAACGCGACTCATGAGCTGGCGATTCTCCACCGTTTCATGGTAAACATGTCCCATAAGGTTGATAATTTCTTTAACATACTCATTCAGAAATGGTTTTTCTACGCCAAGCAAGTTGCCCTTCATAACGGCGCGACGTAACAAGCGACGTAATACATAACCGCGCCCTTCATTTGAAGGCAAAATGCCGTCAGCAATCATGAAAGCAACCGCACGACTGTGATCAGCCATAATGCGCAAAGACAAATCCACCGCTGGATCATCGCCGTATGCTTTGCCGGTTAATTTTTCACCGACCGTGATAAGACTCCGTAAAACATCCGTCTCATAGTTAGACTGAACACCTTGCAGAATAGAGGCCATGCGTTCTAGACCCATACCCGTATCAATATTCTTCTTAGGGAGAGCCTCAAGCGTGCCGTCTTCTTTCCCATTGTATTGAGTAAATACCAGATTCCAAAACTCCAAGAAGCGATCGCAATCACAGCCGGGGGCACAATCAGGGCTTCCACATCCAAAATCAGGACCCTGATCATAGTATATCTCACTGCAGGGACCACAAGGACCCGTTGGTCCCGCGCGCCAAAAGTTATCATCTTCACCTAAACGAGAGATATGATTTTCAGGCACACCCAACTTTTTCCAGATTTCGATAGTCTCATCATCATCAAGGAACACCGTGTAGTGCAAACGCTCTGCAGGAAGACCCATTACTTCTGTTGAAAATTCAAAAGCCCATGCGCACATCTCTTCTTTAAAATAGTCGCCAAAGCTAAAGTTGCCGAGCATTTCAAAAAAGCTTTGATGACGACCGGTCGTTCCTATTATCTCAATATCATTGGTGCGTACGCATTTTTGCACCGTTGCGGTGCCAATATAGGGCGCATCAAGACTTTTTTGTTGCAAAAAATATGGCTTAAACTGCACCATTCCGGCGCTCGTAAGCAGCAATGAAGGGTCGTCGGGAATAAGTGAAGAAGAAGGCCACCGCTGACAACCTTTTTCTTCAAAAAAACTTAGATACTTTTCACGAATTTCGGCACTGGTCATGTACTTCATGGATTCATCAATCTTTCTATCTCTTATTGACTAAACGTCACTCCTGCATCCTATAAAACAATTATTAGTTATTCTTTTGAGCTGACTCTTCTTTTGCGTCATAAGTAAAATATTTTTGAGTCTGGGCACTATCATTTGCTATAGACGCGGCAACAGCATCAAGCATAACAGAAGCGGTTTCTGATGCTACTTCTGCGTTTGCCTTTTTTGCGGCTGTTCGTTCTTCACGCTGCTCACGAGCTTCCGCACGCTGCTCGCGCTGTTCAGCAACTGCTTCTTGTGTTGCACGAACCACCGTTTGAGCCGTTTCTTTTACTCCAGACACACTCTGAACAGTTGTCGTATTGTCAGGTAGATCATTCCCAACACTCTTATTCTCTACAGGCTGTCTTTCCTCTAAAGATTCCACAGATTTGGATTGACCTAACAAAACAGATTCTTCGCTAGCGCGGCGTGGATTCAATGCGCTGCGCACGCGTGTAGTTACTGAACTAACCAAATCCATGGGAGCATTGGTAATTGTATCAACCGCTTCGGCTGCAGATGCTACCGTATCAGTGATTTCATTTACATCTTCTAGAATTTGATCAACTCGCATGAGCTCAAGATTCGCCGCATCAACAGTCAAAGAAACTCGCTCTACCAAAGGATCCATCTTGGCAACAACTGGCTCAAGCGAGGTAGTGATACGATCCAAGCTCTCTAACGTTGGCTCAACTTGTTTTTGCAGGTCGTCAACTGTTTGACGTGTTTTACGAACCATAGAAACAAGTTCTACAATAAGCCACACAAGCGCAACTCCCACAACAATAAATACAAATGGTAATGCTATATCAAAAAATTCAGTAATATTCATACTAGCGCCTCCTATTCCAAAGTATCTACTATAGCACGATACTAAAAACTGCACAGCATTGAACTTGCGTATTCACCCTGCATCCATAGGAGTTTTGCCCCTGTTCACCACTCAACCAACAAAGATGCCTCAGATGATAGCTGACTAAGATTTTCCTTAAGATTGAATATACGCAGGGTTTGACGTCAAGTACTTGTTGTTAGGCCTTTGCTGTCAAGCGCCTGCCGTCAAATTTCGATATTTTGCAAAAAAGTGGAGTTGTCCAAATAAATCTGAAGGCATCGATATTGTTGGCCATCTTACGCGCGTCCTTATAGTAAGCACACATAAGAAAACCGCAGTTCATGTAAAAGGGGTGCGTTGCCCTTGCAAAGTTACCATCATCTACTATTTGGACAACTCCACTTTTTTACTACGATTTGAAAATCTTACGGAAGAAAGCAGACCGACCCCACTGACCCAGTCGCAAACAGCGATGGTTTCTTATTCGTTACCTTTGAGACGGCGAGAAGCGTCCAAACGGTCGCGCACGGCAGCTTCACTTCGATACGCTTCCCAGCCTCGCTCGCTTGATTGAAAAAAACTACCCTTCTTTAAGCCGTCTGGTAAGTATTGCTGATCAACCCAACCGCTCGGATAGGCATGAGGATACTTGTAAGCAGCGTATTCTTGAGCACCGGGTCGGTGTCTGTCTCTCAAGTGATTGGGCACATTTCTCACTGGACCTCGACGAACCTCATCAAGCGCTGCATCAATACCAGCTTCTGCCGCATTACTTTTAGGTGCAAGAGCTAAATAGATTGCTGCTTGCGCAAGATTAATCCTGCATTCTGGATAGCCAATTACTTCTGCCGCTTTAAAAGCAGCTTCTGCAATCAACAGCGCCTGAGGGTCTGCATTGCCAATATCCTCTGATGCTGCAATAAACATACGGCGCGCAATAAACTTAGGGTCTTCGCCGCCATCAATCATGCGAGCAAGCCAATACAACGCTGCGTCAGGGTCACTACCGCGCATTGACTTAATAAAGGCAGAAATCACATCGTAGTGCATATCTTTATTTTTATCATACGGAACAACGCGATGAGGGGTTGCCGTGCACACCGACTCTTCAGCTATTACCGCAGGGTTTTGGACACTTCCCTCTTCCATCATCCCGGCAGCCAATTCAAGAGTGGTAAGGGCTGTCCGCCCATCTCCTCCTGCAAGCAAGACAAGAGAATCGAGCGCTTGTTTTTCAAGTTTAAAACGACCCGCCAAACCACGCTCATCGCCTAAAGCATGCTCCACTAATAGCATAATGTCTTTATCTGAAAGCGCATGCAACTCAACGATGCGTGAACGACTAATGAGTGCAGAATTCACTTCGAAAAAAGGATTTTCGGTAGTTGCTCCTACCAAAACAACTACCCTATCTTCAACTGCATGAAGAAGCGTGTCTTGCTGCGAGCGGTTAAAGCGATGAATCTCATCGACAAATAGAATAGTACGTCGCCCATTAAGAGAAAGGCGTTTTTCTGCCGCATTAATTTCACGCCGTAAATCTGTTACGGTACCGCCAATTGCAGAAACTTCTACAAACATCGCTTTAGTTGTTTCTGCGATAACGTGAGCCAATGAGGTTTTTCCTGTTCCAGCTGGCCCAAACAAAATAACCGATGTAAGACAATCTTGCTCAATAGCACGGCGCAACCAACTGCCTTGCCCCACCGCTTCAGATTGCCCCACTACTTCTTCAAGAGTCCGTGGCCGCATACGCACCGCCAAAGGCGCATTCTTTAATTTCTGTTCATGCTCCATTGCGCTAAATAAAGTATCCATCTACTCATAGTATCACACGAACACTCGTTTGCCTAGCGCAGAAAATCTCCCAAAGCCCCTCTGTCTCCCCTCAGAGAAGATTAGGGATCTGTCGGCTTTACAACAAACACTACTGAAAAATCTAAAGATACTGCTCTAGATACTTTCGCCACCGACAACACCCCTACAACAAACCTCATCAAAGCTTCCCCAGCCTAACAGCTGCTAAAACCTCTAATGTCAAGACTTTACTTTATTGCATACACCTCTATACTCAAAAGCAGGTCTTGCCCTCGCAGCCATATTTGCGGTGGACCGATGCTATTACTTGAGGGAGCTCTAGATTGTTCGTGAAATGGGGATTCGTGTCAGTTGATACGAAAGCCAGGAAGCGCACTGCGAGCACCCACCTTTGAAGGTGGGTTCATCCTTCTGGCCGGGGGTAAGGCTTTCAAGGAAATCTCCCTTCATAACACTAAACTGCAGGAAAACGCAAAGTAAATGTGGTGCCAGCGCCTAGCGCGCTTTCTACTTCAATCGACCCACCTTGGTGTAAAACAGCGTGTTTAACAATTGCCAGACCTAAACCGGTTCCTCCCGTTTCTTTTGAACGACTCTTGTCCACACGGAAGAAGCGTTCAAAGATTTTTTCCTGCATATCTTCAGGAATTCCCGTACCAGAGTCTTTAATGATGACTACCGTCTGGTCGCCGTCTTCAACATCATCAACACCCACGGTCACGCAAACCAAGCCGCCTTCGTTACTGTAACGAATACCGTTTTCAATAAGATTGTAGATCATTTCCTCTGCCAGCGTTGCACTTCCGACGATACTTGCCGACACACCGTCAACACACACACGCACGTCATGCTCTGCTGCAAAACTACTTAAACGACGTTCTACTCGTTGAGCTACCGCATACAGATCAATCATGGAAGCGCCTTCATGGCTAAATGCTGATTCATCAAGTTTTGATAGCGTAAGCACATCATTAATGAGCGAGCGCATCGCTTGAGCTTCTTCATAAATAAGAGAAGCGAATTTTTGACGATCATCAGGCTGCACCAAATCATTTTTCATGAGCTCTGCATACCCTGAAATAACTTGCAAAGGAGTTTTCATCTCATGGCTCACATTGCTAGAAAAATCTCGACGCATACTTTCAGCTTCAGCCAATTCCCTGTTTTGCTGTCTCAGCTGGTGCTGTTGTTCGTCAATTCTTATTAGCAACGGACCCATCTCCTCGTAAATCTCATTTTCCAACGGATTACTAAAGTCAAGTGCGTCTAGGGGTTCAAGAATGCGTCTTGTTAAGCTTCTTGAGATGAAAAATACAATAAGTGCAGCAACACCCATAAGGAGCAGCATGGGAAAAACCAACGAGACCCAGAAAGCATACAGTGAATCGTGCGTTTCCGACAGGCGCAGAAAACTTCCATCTTCCAATTGAACCGCAGCATACACGGTGTCTTTTTCGAGGGTGTCAGAATATCGAGCCAGCGTTGCATCACCCTCATCTTTAGCTTCAAGAAGCTCTGGCCTATCTGCATGATTTTCCATATTCGCAGCATCAACTGAACTATCAAAAAGAACCGTTCCGTCTTCAGCAATAAGAGTGCAGCGCGCCGTATCAGAATACTGGTTGATAAACAGCTCTTCCACCTCATCACTTGGCATTGTATTTACAATGCTCGCAATACTTGTTGCACGCTGCGCCAAGTCTTCTTCAGCTCGGCGCTCATACAATACAAAATAGAGCGACGTTATAACAATAGAAAGTAATAGGATTACACTTAAAGCAAGTGCAAGGCTGTTCAGAAAGATTTTTCCTGAAAGGGTTTTAGTTGTAAGGTAACGGGGCGTCATACGAACCTCAAGACAGCTTAATACAATAACCTACTCCGCGAACTGTTTGAATACAAGAGTCTGACCCTTCAGATACAGCCGCTAGCTTTTGACGCAAGGTCTGAATATGGACATCAACCGTGCGCGTTTCTCCCACGTACGTAACACCCCAGACATCTTCAAGAAGCTGACTGCGAGAAAGAACATGTCCTGCATTTCTCATAAGAGCACGAAGGAGATCGAATTCTTTAAGAGTGAGCGACACCAACTGCCCCTCAACAAAAACAGAATGAGAAGAGACGCACAGTTCAATTGTACCGCATGAAAGATTATCCTTTGGCGCCATAGCGGGCGTCGAGGCACGACGGATAAGCGCGTTAACACGCGACACCATCTCCATCATACCAAATGGTTTCGCAAGGTAATCATCAGCTCCAGCGTCTAGGGCGCAGACTTTATCAAACTCTGTGCCCTTTGCGGTCAACATCATAATAGGAATATGCTTAGTTGCAGGATCTTCGCGAAGCATGCTTAAAATTTCAAGACCATCAATTTCTGGAAGCATAATGTCAAGCAGCACAAGCTCCGGGAGACTTTTTTTGCAAGCAGCAAAAAACTCTTCTGCTGCCACAAAACCAGTCGCATCCAAACCAGCCTGCTTAAGAGCATAAACCGTTAAGTCACGAATATTTGTATCATCTTCGACGCAATAAATCACAGAAGTCCCTCTCAACCGTCGTCTATTAGCCTGTCTGCGAATAGTAGCCAAAATAGTCTAGCTTATTTTAACCGAATCTACCCGCCACATAGTCAGCAGTGCGCGGGTCAAGCGGGTTGGTAAAAATGTCATCAGTCGCTCCATCTTCAACCATTTCGCCCAACAAGAAAAATGCAGTCTTGTCAGACACGCGCAAGGCTTGCAACATATTATGCGTAACCATGATAACGGTATACTTATTTTTTAACTCGCCCACCAAATCTTCAATCTTCGCTGTTGAAATAGGATCGAGAGCGCTTGTCGACTCATCCATAAGCAACACTTCAGGACGAACAGCTAAAGCACGGGCAATACACAAACGCTGCTGCTGACCACCAGACAAACCCAAAGCGCTTTTTTTCAATCGATCTTTGGTTTCATCCCAAATTGCAGCATCGCGCAAAGACTGCTCTACAATAACATCCAAGTCAGCGCGATTTTTAATACCATGCGTGCGCGGACCAAACGCTACATTATCGTAAATGCTCATAGGGAAAGGATTTGGCTGCTGAAAAACCATGCCAACACGACGACGCAAGCTGTTTACGTCAATAGTCCTAAACGTATCTTCTCCATCAAGCGTTATTTCACCCTCAACACGACAACCTTCAACCAAGTCGTTCATGCGATTAAGCGTTTTAAGCAGGGTAGATTTACCGCAGCCGGAAGGTCCAATCAAGGCGGTAACTTGATTTTTAGGGAACTCCAGATTGATATTCTTCAGTGCCTGAAAATCTTTGTAGTATAAATCAAGATTCGTGACGCTCATTTTTGACTCAGTGTTAAGAGGAGCTTTTGCAACCCTACGATCAGCGGCTCGACCCTGAGCCTGGGGCATATATGTCTCAGAAGAAGCTGTTTCAACCTGGCGAGAATTTTCTAACGTAGCATTAATCATGGTGAATTCCTTTGTTCATCTTTTTGGCGGCAAACGTTGCCAGCAAATTAAGTCCTACTACGAGTATCAGCAACACGACTGCCGTTGCATATGTTTCGTTGATATGCAAACCCTCACTTGCAAGTACATACATATGCACGGCAAGCGTACGAGTTGAATCAAACAACGCATCAAACCCAGCAACGAAGTTGGGGATTTGGGCAATTGAACCTGCTGTAAAAATCAAAGCGGCAACTTCGCCCACACAGCGACCGAGCGACAAAATGACACCACCCAAAATTCCCGGAACAGCAGTAGGCAGTACGCAGCGGAAAATAGTGCGCAGCGGCCCTGCGCCTAAGCCAAAACCACCCTCACGATAAGAATCGGGAACTGCCAACAAAGCCTCTTCGGTAGTGCGCATGATAACGGGCAAAATCATAATTGCCAACGTACAAGCTCCAGCCATGAGCGACAAACCCCAACCAAGAGCCGTTACAAAAAACAGCATGCCAAATAAGCCATAAATAATTGAAGGAATACCCTGCAAGGTTTCAGTAGTAGTACGTACCACCTGAACAAACTTGCTGCCTCGCTTCGCATATTCCACCAAATAAATTGCCGAACCAACTCCTACAGGAACTGCCAGCAACAACGCAAGCGCTGCCATAATAACCGTATTGATGAGCGCTGGCATTAAAGAAACATTTGTCGAGTTATACTCCCATTCAAACAAGCTTGGTGTGATGTATGGAACACCCATTACCAAAATATACCCCACCAAGAATGCCAAAACAGCTGCCGTCAAGCCTGCACCAAGGTATACAAGCCAACGCAAAAGCGCTGAAATAGCTCGGCGCTTTTGGGCATGCTTTGCCTCCGAAGCGGCGTACAAATCATCTATATGATTGCCACTGCTTGGTACTACGCCACCAGTTTCAAAAGCTACAGAAAATTTTGGAGCCATTATTTCATCTCACCTCGCTTTTTAATCACATTAAACAAGAACGTCAAAAGCATGATGAACACGAACAACACAACACCCGTAGCAATCAATGCTCCACGATGAAGATCTGCTGCATAGCCCATCTCCAAAACAATGTTTGCAGTCATGGTACGAACACCATCGAAAATACTGTCGGGAAGAATTGCCTGATTGCCAGCAACCATAATTACGGCCATAGTTTCACCAATTGCACGGCCAACACCCAATACCACCGCAGCCATGATGCCAGACACAGCGGCAGGAACAATAACGCGGAATACTGAACGCTCGTGGTCGGCACCTAAAGCCAGAGCCCCTTCGTAATACTTCTTAGGCACAGCATCTAAGGCGCTTTGCGCCACTGTGATGATTGTAGGCAGAATCATGATACCCAAAAGGAGCGCTGCAGCAAGAAGCGATAAACCATTGCCAGGCATGGCACTACGGATAAAAGGCACCATAACGACCAATCCGAAAAAGCCATAAACAACTGACGGAATACCAGCCAGTAGCTCTACGCCAGGTTTTAAAATAGACACAACTTTGCCACTTGCAAAACGCGAGAGAAAAATTGCACACAAAAGACCAGTTGGAACACCAACTAGCATAGCTCCAGCGGTTACATAGATGCTGGCTACAATCATCGGGAAGATGCCATAAATATCATTAGCAGGACGCCAAGTTGTACCGAAGATAAACTCAGGAAGACCAATTTCAGCAATGGCTGGTATTCCGTTAGCAAACAGGAAGACACAAATGAGAGCAACTGCGAGAATCGAAATTCCCGCAGCGCCCACAAACAGAGCCTTCGCTATGCCTTCTTTAATGTTTACGTGAGACATGCGAATCCTTGTCAATCATTGCGTGAGGCTTACGCCTGCACGTCAGCCCATGAAGTAACTTCGCCGGTGAAGATCTGCATAATCTGCTCGGAAGAGAGGCCATTAGCTGCGTTGCCGTTATTAACGACAACAGCAATACCGTCCTGAGCAATTACCACAGGTTCTGCGCCTGCTTCGATTTCAGAATCCTTTAGTTCACGAGAAGCCATGCCGATATCACAGGTTCCCTCTAAAGCCATGTTAACACCGCTTGTTGAGTCAGATTGATTTACTTCGATAGATACGTCTGGATTAAGCTCCTGGTATGCTTCAGAGAGTTTTTCCATAACAGGAGTTACCGAAGAAGAGCCAGCTAAAACAATCTTGCCAGACTTGTTTGAAGCCTCATAAGCTTCGTCTCCAGCAACCGCAATGTAACCAGTTTCCTCAACAATAGCTTGACCATCAGCGCTCATAATAAAGTCAACGAAGTCTTGAGCGACGTCAGAAAGCTCACCATTAAGTACGATATTGAAGGGACGAGCAACTGAATAAGAACCATCGGCTACATTTTCAGCAGTTGCAGCAACGCCATCTACTTCAAGAGCCTTTACGGTATCGTTCAAAGAACCGAGTGAAATGTAACCAATGCCATTTTCGTCACCTGAAACTGAAGTCATCATAACTGAAGTAGAATTGGTAATAGCTGCAGAAGGTGTAGTCATGTCAACCTTTTCACCGCTCGCATCTTTTTGCTCAATACCCATAAGCTCAACAAAAGCACCGCGGGTTCCTGAGCCGTCTTCACGAGAATATACTGAAATTTCACCTGATGCAGAAGCGCCATCAGACGAGCTTCCCTCATCGGATGAACAACCCATAAGTCCAAACATACCCATGGCAAGAGCTACTGCACAAGCCATCCCCAACAAACGCTTTTTCATCTTCTTCCTTCCTTCGTGCACTCAACCGAGTGCTTGTCTTTTTGCATGTAACACAGGGGGTTGCCCCCGTTGCAAAAGATATAATGAAGTGAAAGTGTTAGAACTACGTCGGATACGGGTCAAATCATTGTAAAGTTTTTAGTTGTGCTTTTTATCTCCGCGCGTCAGCGGCGCAATTGCACGCACCACAGCATCTTTAGCAGGGAATACGTCTTCACTATTTTTCATAAAGAATACGATACTGCCAGAAAAACCCAAAGCATCTACACTTGAAAACAATACTTGAGGAGGCTCTTCCACTGCCCCGATAGATTCTGCTGCGAGCGTAGCTGCTTTGCGCAGCGCTTCGGAAATTTCTTCCATTTGCTCCCCTCCAGTAGCCACTACTACGGGAATCTTCACCTTAGTAAGCGGAGGCAACTGTACAAGGGCAGTATTATTAATAATCGAATTAGGGATAATTACTGTTTCGCCTGAGGTATTGATAATCGTAGTATGGCGCCACGTTACATCTTGAACCACACCCATCGAAGAACCGACTTCGATATTATCCCCCGGCTTTACAATGCGCATGAGACTCACCTGCAAGCCCCCGATAAGATTTGACAGCGTATCTTGAAATCCTAAAGATATGGCAATACCAGTAACACCAAGGGCAGCTATTATGGCACTCACATTGACGCCAAAGCAGGTGTCCAACATAATACATAGCCCCAAGATCCAAACAGCGCCACGGACAATATTGACAAAAATAGTAGTTGAAGGAAGATTTTTGTCTTCATTAAACGCCAAAATACCACGCACAAAACGTGTAGCAATCTTTGAAACGACTGCCGTACATAATAAGATTATTGCAACCATAACTGCTGTTGCAGCCCAGCTTGCGCCAACCAAAGTTTCAACATATGCCAAAAGCTGATCCATAACGGAATCCTCTCATTTGTCTAGCAGTTCTCATTAAAATCGCACTACTCAACCGTGCCGTATACCTGCCCCCATGCGTGCCCCCCAATTGATGAATTAAGTTGATCGCATAAACGCTGTCGCGTATATGTGCCTGGAGGCAGCAAAGCTATAATCTCCAAAAGATCGTCTGGCAAATCAGAGGATTCTGCCGAAACTACAACATCCAGTCTACGCACCTGCGTAACTTCTCTGTCAGCAAAAAGTGCATCTACTACTGACTGCAGCACTCCATACTGATCGCTTCGAATTGTATTTTTATTTAACGAAAAAGCCACCGTTACACCTCTACAGAAGACGAAATCACATCAAGACCATCACAAGCGGCAACTAAAGCACCTGCATAAGCAGGAGTCGCCAACCCAACAGCACGCAAGAACTGCGCACCCGCTCTATGTAGCTCTAGGCCAGCTTCAACCAAAACATCAGGACAGGAATACGGAGTGTCCCCCAAAAGCAATTCCCTTTTTGTTTTTGCAGGATTTACCACGAGCTGCACAAGTACAGGCAAAGATGTTCCACAGGCACGCCGAGTGAGATCTACGGCAGTTTCAAGCGGAGCTCCTGTAGAGAATCCAATTACCGAGGCTTCCAAATCAACCATCGCCCCCAAAGCATCTTCAAACGAATGGCGACCACCTATCAGCATGCCGCCCTCCTCAAGATGCACTGAAGCAATCACCGGCCTATCACTTATTTGACGAATTCCCATAAGAGCACACTTCAAATCCGCTATATTAGTAAAGTCATTCAAAAAATAGGCGTCAAAAGCAAAATCCTGACATATTCGCGCGATGCGTACATACTGGTCGCGGCTCTCATTCAGAGACGCTTTGCTTGAAGCATCAAGAGGCAAGCCACACGGACCTATCTCAAATAATACATGCTGCGGTTTGACTGAATTCACATTCTGAAGCGCTGCTGAAATTATCTCCTGCTCACGCCCTTCAAGCCCATAGTGAAGCAATTGAGCTGGCGTGATCCCTCCCGTATTAGTAATAAGACAATGAACTCCCGCAAGTTTATTCAAGCGAAAAATATCTTGGACAGCTTCCGGCTCAACTATATTGACATACTCTAAGTCTGGGTGACCCCCAAACCCTTGGCGCGCTAAAACTGGTTCTACCGGCGAAGACAAAACAAG
>CAYJGC010000022.1:0-9390 GCA_964369725.1 uncultured Eggerthella sp. | reverse complement strand
GACCCCCAAACCCTTGGCGCGCTAAAACTGGTTCTACCGGCGAAGACAAAACAAGCATGTCTTTGCATAATCGAAGACTAATATCAGGCATAAAACTCCTTTCAACAACTCTATCATATCATTTTTACCTCCAAACAGGGGATTATCCGTTCACCGAACATTAATGAACGCTCCTCAAGTCATTTTGCTCTTTGACAACTTCTTTTTGCCAGCGCTTCTATAATTGAGGCCAAGCAAGAGGCTCCCCTCCTTTTAGCTTAAACTGCTTGCAGTACCCCCTAAAATTGCAATGCAGAGCGATGCTTTCTGCATCGCGACATCCCCTCCCTCCGGGCCACAGAAACCCCTTTAGTCTGTGGCCCATCTTTTTTTCAGTTTCTTTACGTATTTATTACTTTTATAGTAGCAAATTCACAAAACGCGCACGTCCAGTTCATATCATCTGCAAGGTTGCCCTTTATAATAGTGTCAAGCAAATGAAGGGCTCCCCTCCTTTTCAAATTGCTTCTGCTTCTCCCTAAAAGCAGAGCGGTGCTCACGAAGCACCGCATCATCCCCTCCTTGTGACCCGGTGGAGCTCCCCTCTCCCCGGGTCAATCTTTTTCCCTACGAAACACAGGAGAATTCAATGAACATTGTCATCTTGGAAGGATTCGTCAACAATCCTGGAGATTTAAGCTGGCAACCACTGGAAGAATTTGGGTCAGTAACGGTCTACGATCGCACTGAGCGGCACGAGGTACGACAACGTATCGCAGAAGCGGATATTGTCATCTCCAGCAAGACAAATTGGGACGACGAGGCTCTTTCATGGGCTCCTCAGCTCAAAATGATTGCTCTCACCTCAACAGGCTACAATGTCGTCGATCTTGATGCCTCACGCGCCCGCGGAGTCGTTGTTAGCAACACTCCCGCCTACTCCACGCCTGACGTGGCACAAATGACATTTGCTCTCATACTTGAACTCTGTCTTCAGGTAGGCAAGCACTCCCGTTCGGTCATGAAAGGAACGTGGACACAAGTCAAGGATTTTACTTTTAGCGAAACCCCCTTGATAGAGCTTTCAGGAAAGACCCTTGGCATTGTCGGCATGGGAGATATTGGACAAGCAGTAGCACGCATTGCTCATGCTTTTGACATGCATGTAGTATTTTGCAATCGATCGCAAAAGCCTGAATTCAATCAGTTGGGGTTTAAGCAGGTAGATTTTGACGAACTGCTTGCTTGCTCTGACATTGTGTCGCTCCACGTTCCCGCAACAGTCGAAACAGAAAAGATGATCAACTCGAAGACAATTAGCCGCATGAAAGATACTGCTCTACTCATCAACACTGCTCGGGGGACTTTAGTAGACGAGCATGCTGTTGCCATCGCACTTAAATCAAATACCCTTGGAGGGTTTGCTGCCGATGTTGTTTCAGTTGAGCCCATGGAAAAAGACAATCCGCTTCTTAGAGTTACCTCTGACAATATTGTTATAACACCTCATATTGCCTGGGCAACGCATGAAGCGCGCGCAAGACTACTTGATATCGTAACCGCTAATGTTGCAGCCTTTATCAGTGGAACGCCTCAGAATACTGTCAGCTAAAACACCGTGCTCAAGAATCAACAGAGCACCTGCTGCAAGAGACATAATTATCTTGCAGCAGGTTTCAAGACCCAGTTCGCAGACAGCCCTACTCTATCACTGCAATAGTTTCATGTCGTAATATGGTTCGTTGTCGCAAAAAAACCCTGCAATCTTTCTTACTTCTTCTTACACCAGAGCAATGCAAAACACAACCACACGTATCCCAACAAAATTCGCGTCAAGCGACAAAAACAAGCGTTTCTACACGCGCAAAACATAAGACTACAAACAAATATGCCCTCAGCTTGTAAAAACTGAAGGCAATAATTAGACAGCCGCAGCGCTTACGCTACATTAATTTCCACAAAGCAACTACTTTTCTTGTGCGCGACGATATAAAATATTATTCGTCTCAAGCCAGCTCTCAACCGTTCCCGTATCAAACCCATCAGCTGGATCAATTACCAACGCATACATTTCCTCTTCTTGCAGTACGGCATCAAGAGCATCAGTCAGCTGAATTTCCCCACCAACTCCCGGCTGCACTTCAGCTAGCAGCTCCATAACGCGTGCAGATAGCAAATAACGACCAAATACTGCGAGATTAGAAGGCGCGTCTTCTTGGGCTGGTTTTTCGACCAGAGAATCTATTTTCCAAACGTCATCAGAAAGAGCCTCCCCTGAAATAACACCAAAACGACTCACCTCTTCTTCGGGTACGGGCATTACCGCAATAACGCTTGCGCCGTCGTGCGCATCAGAAATTTCTTGCATTCTCGGAAGCATCTTATTATCAGGAACTAAAACATCGCCAAGCAAGACATAAAAAGGCTCACTGCCCGTTTTTTCATGGGCGCAATAAACCGCATGCCCAAGCCCTAAAGCTTCATCTTGATAAACATAACTTACATTCAGGTTTCCCACATACTCAACAGCATCCGCATACGAGTCTTTGCCGCGCTCTCGCAATAAGTTTGCCAACTCAGGCGCAGGAGAAAAATGCTCCTCGATAGCCTTTTTTTCTCTACTATTGATAATAACTACTTCATCCGCTGCCGAAGCTAAACCCTCTTCAACAACGTACTGGATAGCAGGACGGTCAACCACCAACAACATCTCTTTGGGCTGAGCCTTGGTGGCCGGCAGAAAACGTGTTCCTAAACCAGCTGCAGGAATAAGTGCTTTCATGTAAGTGAACCTCTTTTCGAGAATACTACCAAAACTTGCAAAATTGCTCTGCAATTGTAGCACGCAGACCTACACTGCCTTTAAACAAAACCTACCTTCTTTGATTCAGCACCTAAACACTATCCTTAAATTAAATTTAACAACCACAGCTCAATATTGAAATATTTTTCACCTAAAGTCACTGCGTTTTTGATAGGGTGTCGCAATTGAGTTTCACTGTCTAGCTTTCTCCAGACTTTTCAAACTCTTCATTGCCGTCATGAGCAAGTGTTAGTAATTGCTGATGCGAATGCACTTCAGTTTTTGCAAAAATATTGCGCACATGTGTATTTACCGTATTCAAGGAGATAACTAATTTATCTCTAATCCATGACCTGCTGCGACCCCTTAATAAATAGACTAGAATTTCTTCTTCTCGCGCTGATAAACCATATTCAAGAGCCATTTCTTCAGCTTTACTTCTCATAGCATTGCCAACATTATCAACTTCCACCATATCATTTTGACGGACATTCGCCATTTCTTCATCCAGAGAGTTGCTTTCGCATGCACTTCTCAGCTTCCAATCATCTAAGTCGACACCCAAATTCAGCACTGCCGAAACAACAATGAGCACCATGCATACAATAAAATCAATCGAGTATCCTTCGAGTGATAATTTCAGGATGTTGACTCCAACAATACTTCCCACAACAATCCCTAAACTAATTCCTGCAAACAACAACAAGAACAAAGGAGCAGCTGAAGCATTTTGGGATTTTGCAAATTTGGGAACCACTGTCAAAAAGCATAGCTGCAGACCAACAAAACCGACAAAACTAATCGTATAAGAAATCAATCCAAGGTATTCAGAAAAAACAAAAAATAAGATATAACCTGCGCAAAGAAGAGGGATTGTCCAGCAATATGTTGACTTTAAGCAAAACCTCTTTACATTAAAAGTAACAATCGAGCACAAAGCGACGGTAACAACGCCAGCAAAAACTAACGGAATCAGATAATGATCAAACCTGTCGTGAGAGTAAATGGGTGCAACACTCGCTCTGAAGGCCACAAACGCAAACCAAAGAACAAAAAAAGAATCGCTGTTTTTGTAACCTCTAAAAAACGAAAAGACAGAGACAAGCGAGCATCAACGACACTGCGAGATATTTCTTCAGATATTGTCTTTTGAGATGACTCGAACTTGTGCCCACACAAAAATTTACAACTTGATGCTTTCGCGTTAAACATACCTAACAAGATAATTGCAGAAAGCAACGGCAATGCTGCAATAATAATTACGGTGATACTGTTTTTGAATGTTACAAGGGGAGTATAAAGTAGCAAGGCCACGAGAAAAGAGGCGGGAACTGAAAACTCGATTACGCTATCTTTAAAGAACTTAAGCACTTCCAACCACAGTAAAAAAAGAACAGGTATCGCAATACCCGCAAGTATTGAACCTACTATCATAAGTCCATACTCAATGGGTGCAAATAGATAAGCTAAAAATACGAGTATGGTTGCAGTAGCCTGACACGATGCAGCGCCAATCGATAAGGTTCGGACTTCGCCTACACCCTTCCCCTTGCGAATCATTGCATACAATGCAATACAGGCAACAAACGATGCCGACATGGTGATTGCCCAAATAAGTTCTGACACCCTGCTTGTTTCAGGAGTCCATATCAAAACACAGGCATAGTAAAAACAGTAATACCATCCCAACAAAAGGCCTAAACCTATTGAGCCTCTTAAAAGAACATGAGAGTGAGGCACCGCTTCCTTATTAAATTTCTTACCCAACATTTCCTCTGCCCCCTCCCAACTAAGCTTGCATTAGGCATTATAGAGCTTTCTAAATTAGAATAACTGTCTTACAACAAAGAAAATGCCTCATCAAGCCACTTTCACCATAGGTTGGTGAGGCATTTTTCCCTATCGCTATAATTTACTCATTTTTGACTATTCCTCAATTTGAAAAAATATACAAGAATGCTACGGGCATAAGTCAATGGGGGCTTGCTCACTACATAAGGGAGGAATAATGCAAGACGAGCACAATACAATTACGCTCAACCGCCGCAATTTTCTAAAAGCAAGCGCTTCAGTAGGAGCGCTATCAATTGTCAATTTAGGATTGAGCGGCTGTTCAACCACAGCCAAAACAGAAGAATCAACTACAACAGCTCTAAAAGGAAAGCCTATTGAGGCCATCGTGGATCCCAATACAGGCAATCTGGAAATTAATGAAGATATTTTTGTTCGCTACAGCGCTTGCCTTGGGTGCTACAGCTCTTGCGGAAATAAAGTCAATATCGACAAGGCAACTGGTAAGATTTTGAGCGTTGGAGGAAATCCCTACAATCCCAACAACGCCTACCCCTTCCTCAACCACGATACCCCTCTCACGGAAGCCTACAAAGCGATGAGCTACACAAACGGAGGCCAAGTCATCCGTGGAGGCTTGTGTGCTCGCGGCAATGGAACCCTCGACGCATACTCTCAGCCAGACAGAATCACCCTACCGCTTAAGCGCGCTGGCAAGCGAGGTGAAGGCAAATGGAAGCCTATTAGCTGGGATCAGCTCATCGAAGAGCTTGTCGAAGGCGGTAAGCTCTTTGCAGATATTGGAGAAGACCAAGAGATAGAAGGCTTTAGGGCTCTCCATGACTCAACGACACCACAAGACCCCAACGCTCCTGAACTTGGCCCCATCTCAAACCAATTGGTTATGTTTGGCGGACGTGGCGATGGTCGTCCCACTGCAACACGCTTTGCTAAAGCTTTTGGTACCGTAAATAACTTTGGTCACGGATCTAGCTGCGGCGGGGCTTCAATCGTAAGCTTCGGAGCATTAGAAGGACATAAATCAGGCGGCCTTTACAACGATTATACGGGAGCCGAATATGTAATTAGTTGTGGGCTTTGCCCAGGGGCAGGTGGCAAAAGCATGCAGGGAATTGCCCAATGGGCAAGTTCTGCACTTAGCGCTGGAACCCTCAAACTAGATGTAGTAGACCCAGCCCTCGGGAACTGTGTTGTTACACCATCCGCTAAAAATGCAAAGTGGACACCTATCAAAACTGCCACCAACGACGCTTTTATCTCTGCACTAGTAAGAATAATTATCGAGAACAACCTCTATAACATCGATGCCATTTCTTACCCAACTCAAAAAACCGCAGAAGCAGGCGGGTACAACGCCTATACCAATGCTAGTTATTTAGTAATCGAAGATGAATCGCATAAAAATTATAAGAAACTGCTTCGAGCTGAAGACATTGACCTTGAAACACCTTCCGACGCAGAGGAAAGTACAGAAATTGACTATTTTGTTGTCGTAGACAACGCAACAGGTCAACCAACTTTACATACAAACTGCAACTATACTAACGTCAAATTCGAAGGTGAAATTGGTGGCATCAAAGTAAAGACAGCTTTCTTAAAACTAAGCGATTCAATCTTTTCTCATTCAGTCGAGGAATACTCCGATCGATGCAAAATCCCCGCTGAAGAGATTGAGCGCATGGCTCGGGAGTTTACCTCTCACGGAACCAAGGCATCAATTGGTGGTTTCATTGGCGGAACCGCTCAAGCCAATGGAGGCACCGCTTCTATGGGCTATCCTCTTATGAATTCCTTAATTGGTTCAAATAATATGCGTGGTGGCACAGTGCCTCGACGTGTAAGCGGGTCAACCCACAAAGATGGCCCTCGATACAAGTTGTCCACTATTGCAGGACAACCAAAAAGCTCAGGAGCTTCAATTGCAAGAACAGGATTAAGTTGGGAAAAGACTTCTGAATATGCTAGTCGTTCAAAAACAGAAGAAAATCCAACGCCAAAGCTCCCTTGGTTTGCAAAAGCAAATAGCTCAGATAACCAAGCAATTTCATCAGTGGTTAACAAATATCCCTATCAGGCAAAAATCATGTTAACCTGGATGGCAACACCCCTTCAGGCGTCCCCCGGAGTAATGCGCGAAACCGCCATTGAGCAACTAAAAGATCCTCAGATTGTGCCTCTTGCAATCACATGCGATGTCGTAATGGGAGAATCAGCGCACCTTTCGGACTATTTTGTTCCTGATACCACTCCCTATGAAAGCTGGGGAACACATACCCAAGAAGGCTTCTGGAATGGAAAAGGCAATTTGGCTCGCTGGCAAGTTTCGACACCCGAAACAATTGAGTTGTCTGACGGCCGCCACGCTAGCTACGAAACCCTTCTTTGCGATATCTCTAAAAAAATAGGAATTCCTGGCTTTGGGGACAACGCCCTTGAGAGCGTCGAAGGTCAACAATACGCCTACAATGACGCTTCTGATTACTTTTTAAAAGCAATCGCAAATCTCGCATACTCTGACGATGATCCTGTTCCAGATATTACTGAAGAAGAAATGCGCATGCAAGGCCTTGATCAGCTGCCAGAAACTTGGAAGTCTGCCGTGAGCGATGAAGAGTGGCCAAAAGTGCTCCACGTGATGTCTCGAGGTGGCAGATACTGGCCCATTGACAACGCCTTTGACGAACTAGACCGCTCAAATTTTGCGGGCGAGCATATGACTTACTACTACAACGAAGCGAAGGCTCTTGCAAAAAATCCTTATACTGGAGAATACGGCAGCGGCGTACTAACATGGCAGCCTGAAACATTTGCCGACCTCACCCCCATTCATGATATGTATCCCGAAGAAGAGTGGCCCTTCGCTTCAACCAACTATAAGCCGAAATTCCGCTCGATTTCAATGCTCGCAAATAGTCCGATTATGCAACAAATCAGTGCTGAAAATTACTTTGAGATCAATGAGCAGGATGCCAAAGAACTGGGAATTGTGACGGGTGAGAAAATTGTTATCGAAAACCCTACTGGCGACATAATGCAAGGGCCTGCTTTGGTTAGAGCAGGAGTTGCAAAAGGAACATTTGCTCTCGAATATGGCTACGGGCATATTGCCTATGGTTCTCAAGACATGGAAATTGATGGAGCAGCAGTTCCTGGAAATTCCGCCATCTCAACAGGAATCCATCTACAGACTATGCTCGATCCGAAAGTTGAAGGCATTTATCCACTTTCAGATCCCGAATCTGCAACGCCAGGTCGATCGGGCGGAGTCTACAAAATTTCGAAAGCATAAAGGGGTAAAAAATGACTACACATAGTGAGAATAGCACTACAAAACTAGGAATGCTGATAGACCTATCTACCTGCATCGGTTGCAATGCCTGCGTAACAGCTTGCAAGCTTGAAAACGACACCGCGGTTGACTGCTTTAACACCTGGGTTGAATCCTGGGATTCAGGAACTTACCCCGATGTAACTCGTTCAAATCTGCCTAAACAATGCAATCACTGCAGCGATGCTCCCTGTCAAGAAGTTTGCCCTACGGGGGCAACCTATACCACAGAAGACGGCGTGGTTCTCGTCGACGAAAGCCGCTGCATTGGTTGCAAATACTGCATGGTCGCCTGCCCCTTTCAGGTTCGTTGGCATGACCACGAAACTGGAATTGTGGATAAATGCACCTTTTGCTACCACCGCTCTGCAAACGGGCTCCAACCAAAATGTGTCAATACCTGCATAACAAAAGCGAGGATTTTTGGCAACTTACAAGATCCCGACAGCGACATATCAAAACGCCTTGCGGAAGTACACGCCGAGCGGCTCCCCGTTAACACAGAAGACGAAGTATCGGTGTTTTATGTAGGACTATCTAAAGCATTAAACTCGCCCTTTGCATCCTCCATATGCTGCGGCGGTAACGTTAAAGGAGATGAATAAATTATGGCTTGGGGACTACCTATCGTTGCTTATCTTTTTCTCGCAGGTCTAGGAGCAGGCTCTTATGTAACCTCGATTATTCTTGCTCAGAAAAACAAAGATGCCAAAAAGACACTCCGCTCAGCACGAATCATCTCGTTGTTAGCAGTGGGAGTAGGTTTGCTTTTGTTAATGATTGACGCCGAGGCGGGCATGAAAAATCCTCTGCGCTTTTTTTACCTCGTAACAAATTTCAATTCAGTCATGACCTGGGGCACTTTAATTTTGGGAGTCTTTTCGCTTATTAGTTTTGCGAGTGTCATTCTCGATTTTACTGGAAAGAAAGTTCCACGGGCACTTGAAATTACGGGAGCCATAGCAGCCTTGTTCACAGCTGGCTATGCAGGAGTATTGTTGGGTGTTGTTGAAACCTATCCACTTTGGCACAGTCCTCTTCTTCCACTACTTTTTGCAATCTCTGCCCTCTCCACCGGCATTGCTATGGTGATTGTTTCAAATAGCTTTTTCTCGGAAGAACGAGAGTTCCTCCATGGATTTCTCCTCAAAACGCGCGTTACTCTTCCTGTTTTCGAAGCAGCAGTTATTGCAATTCTCCTTTTCGCCTTAAGCACAGACCCTCTAGGTACTGAAACCGTTTCTCATATTCTTAGCGGATCTTCTGCTTTATTATTTTGGGTTTTCGTCATTGCAATTGGTATTTTAGTGCCCTTCATGTTCGCTACAGGAGAGCTTACTAAACGATTCAAGGTAAATGCTAGATTGATTGTACTATCAGAGACTTTTGTATTAGTGGGCGGGTTTGCTCTACGCTTACTCATCCTTACTGCTGCTTTACCAATCTAGCCTCTGCAAAGTTGGGCGAG
>CAYJGC010000021.1:13344-23646 GCA_964369725.1 uncultured Eggerthella sp. | reverse complement strand
GTGGCTGAGTAATCAAAACTTGATAAATCAACTTGGGTAAGACTTGAGCAACCCTGAAAAGTGTAATAGAACTCTTTGACCTTTGAGGTATTGAAGCTTGACAAGTCAAGGCTAGTAAGACTTGAGCAGCGCTCGAACGTGCGCTCCATAGTCGTTACTTGTGAGGTGTCAAAGCTCGACACATCGAGGGATGCGAGACTCGAGCATCCAACAAACATGAGCGCCATGGTTGTCACATTTTCAGTGTTGATGTTTGACAGGTCAAGGGATACAAGATCCGCACATTCGTAAAACATTCCATACATGGTCGCAACTCGCGATGTATCAAAATTTGCTAATCCAAGAGAAGTAAGACCTGAGCATTCTCGAAACATATACTGCATTGTCGTTACTTTCGCGGTGTCAAAGCTTGACAAATCAAGGGACTTGAGATTCTTGCAAGAATTGAACATAGCATTCATGCTTTGAACGTTCGAGGTATCAAAGCTTGACAGATTAAGCGAGGTAAGGTTTGAGCAGCCGCTAAACATTAAAGCCATATTAGTTACCTTTGAGGTATCAAAGCTTGACAGATTAAGCGAGGTAAGGCTCGAGCAATCATAGAACATCTGAGACATATTGGTGACATTTGACGTATTGAAATCCGACAAGTCAAGAGATTTGAGTTTCGTACAATTGGTAAACATAGTGCTTGTATCTGTGGTTGATGAAGCATCAAAACCTGTCATGTCAACTGAAGTGAGGTTTGTACACGAGCGAAACATATTAGAAATATTATCTCCCGCAACAACTGATTTGCCTTCCGCAACCTTAAATGAGACAATATGCAACCTGTCATCATACCAAGGAACATTGCTATATACGCCACCCCAAGAGCCAAGCGTTCCTTCATTAGCACCACCGCTTGGCGTGAGGGTAAGTACGCCATCCGCATCAATTGCCCAATCTACCGTTCCGCTGGTGCCAGCTGCGATATCGGCCGCATAGGCCACATCTCGCCCCGCCGTACTCAGAGACACTAACAGTGCTAACAAACAGAAACAGATGGTAACGAGTGTTGCAAAAACAGCTTTTACACTCGACATTTTTGCGTTTTCCAATGCACTAACCTTACTCTAGTATCACTACTCCCACTAAGTTAAATAAAATTGTACCTTATTTTTTAAAAAACTCCTTTCGAAATTCTTATCAACTACTTTTAATTAAGATATCTCTAAAAATACCCGAAGCAACTATTAAAAAACCTCGTATCTCCTGAAGAAGGCATCACTCATGTCTCTTGCCTTAAAAAAGTTGCGATAAAATTTAAGATCGGACTGGCGAGAAGGCACTGAGGCTAGATCTTGTCACCTACCAACACCTTTTTGGTCCTACTACAAAATCTGCCATAACGCCCTTATAGAATAAGAGACCGCTCCAAGGCGGTCTCTTATTCTATATCTTCTGCTTGTTAGCACAAAACGCATAGGTCAACGCTTAAAGCCATCTCCGCAAGGAGCATTTACCACTACACTCTTGTTGTTCTACAATAACCACTTCTTCTATCTCCCATGTTTGATATTGTAAAAAGCTTTCATACCAGCATAAACTGCTTGACTGTCGAGCTCCTCTTCAATGCGAATAAGTTGGTTGTATTTTGCAACACGGTCGGAACGACAGGGAGCTCCTGTTTTGATTTGACCCGTATTACAAGCAACCGAAAGGTCAGCGATGGTGGTATCTTCGGTCTCACCAGAACGATGACTCATAACGCAAGCATAGCCAGCCTGCTTTGCCAGTTCAATTGCTTCAAGCGTTTCGGTCAAGCTGCCAATTTGGTTTACCTTAATAAGGATAGCATTTGCGCATCCCATCTCAATGCCGCGTGCAAGACGCGCGGAGTTGGTTACAAACAGGTCGTCGCCTACCAGCTGGACTCGATCACCAATGCGCTCGGTTAGTGCTTTCCAGCCATCCCAGTCTTCTTCGGCCATGCCGTCTTCGATAGAAATAATTGGGTACTTATTAACAAGAGCTTCCCAGTAATCAACCATTTCAGCGCTTGTTAATTCACGTCCTTCACCAGCCAATACATACTTTTTCTTTTCTTCATCGTAGAATTCGGTTGAAGCGGGATCCATAGCGAACATAATATCAACACCAGGCTTGTATCCTGCAGCCTCACACGCGCGAGCCACGTACTCCAATGGCTCTTCATTTGTCTTGAAATTAGGTGCAAAGCCACCTTCATCACCCACGCCTCCGCTCAAACCTGCGTCATTGAGTACCTTTTTCAGAGTGTGATAGATTTCGGCGCACCAACGAAGAGCTTCGGTAAACGTCTCTGCTCCAACTGGCATAATCATGAACTCCTGGAAGTCCACATTATTGTCTGCATGAGCACCACCATTAAGAATATTCATCATGGGAGTGGGTAGCAAATGAGCATTTGTCCCGCCAACATACTTGTAGAGAGGAAGCTCAGCAGATTCTGCGGCTGCTTTTGCAACAGCCAGTGACACACCTAAAATGGCATTTGCGCCTAGCTTGCCTTTATTTTCAGTGCCGTCGATATCAATCATCAGACCATCGATAAAACGCTGGTCTTCTGCATCAACGCCAATAAGCGCCTCAGCAATTTCTTCATTAACGTTAGCCACGGCATCTTGTACGCCCTTGCCCAAATAGCGTTCTTTGTCGCCATCGCGTAGCTCGACCGCTTCAAATGCACCTGTCGAAGCGCCCGACGGAACAGCAGCACGTCCAAACGAACCATCTGCCAACACAACCTCAACCTCAACGGTAGGGTTGCCGCGCGAGTCCATAATTTCGCGGCCATAAACGTCGATAATGATGCCCATCAATGCCTCCTCGTAAGATATTTTTTCTACATGACTTCAATCATGCAGCATACATCACTCGCAATAATAGCATGACAAGCGCGTGCGGTTGCGAGAGTCAACGGATTCCCCACGCACTTCCCCGCGAAAGGAGTATTTGCCTAATACGCAATCTGAACGTAGCCAAACTGTACTCCAGCTAGCCCCTACTCGGAAGCCTTCACTGTATTCAACTGTCGTCAACTACAAAAAAGAACTCACATGATTGCGAGTTCTTTTTACTTAAATAATCTTCATTGCGACAACATAGCATCTATAACCTACTGCCAATATATCTACAGCGCGCAGACGCTTACGTGTCTTATTTCCTTCGGTGCTTATTGAGCTTCTGACTCTTCTGCTGCAGGAGCCTTCTCGCCTTTGATTTTCACGACAGCATTGTCCAAAAGCCACTTGTTTGCTTTGATGCGCTCTGCTGTTTCGCGCAAAACAAAATTGCGACCGTTTTGCTCGAAGTCACGGCGCACTGCCTTATAGTTATGTGGATCCATCTGACGAGCTACCGCATCAAAATCTTCATCGGTAAGCTTCAAATCTTCATGACGGAATATGGCATCAAGTGCATAGCCCTGCGTCAACATTTCACGCGTTTGCATCATGAGCATCATGCCAAACTGCTGCTCTCCACCTTGGCTTTGTACAAACTGCTCAAAAGAAAGACCTTGCTGTTGCAAAGTACCACGCATGTTGGTCAAAATGGTGTCACGCATTGCCTCATAAATAGCATCTTCAATGCGGTGACCCTTAAAGCGACGAGCCAATTCTGATGCAGCAATCTGCAACTTCATTGCTTCGTATTGACCCTGAGCCTCTGCTATAACTTCTTTTGAAATTACTTCCTTAAGGGCTGCGGCATCTTTATGCATAGGAAGGTGCTTTTGCACCCATTCGTCAGTAAATTCAGGAATCACTTTTTTCTGAATTTCTTTCACCGTAGCTACACAATCAATAGGACCATCTTCGTCACCAGGCAAAGTAAATGAGAATGATTTTGTCTCGCCCACATCCATGCCAATAATCTGAGTCTCAAATTCTTCAGGCATAAGATTCATGCCAGTCATATAGGTGCGACCTGTAGATGAAAGCGCCTCGAGCTTTTCGCCCTTGTGGCTTGCTTCGAGTTCAAGCAACAAGCTGTCGCCCACCTGAACAGGATGAGGATCGTCTGCTACAAATTCTGCGTATGAGTCTGCTATTTTAAGGAGCTGTGCCTCTATCTCTTCTTCAGGAACAACAAAAGGAGGTACGTTGATAGTTACAGGATCATAGGATTCTAGCTCGTACTCAGGCTTGGGAAGCACATCAACGGTAAATGAAAAAGTCTGTCCACGCCTAATAGGCATACTGAACTGCGGTTTCGGTGGATACGCAGGGGTAATATTGCGCTTATCAATAGCGAAAGGAACTAGGTACTCGATTGCCTGCTGAGCAACAATGGGGTCCATGTCCTTAATACCAAGCTGCTGTTCAACTGCTTGCTCAATTGTCATACCTTTTTGAGGACGTACGCCTTGTTGCTGAGCGAAGCTCATTTGCGCAATCTTAAAAGCTTGGCTTACTTCAGCGGTAGCGGCAACAGCCTCAAGCAAAACGTGTCCGTTTTCAAGTTTTTTCTCTACTACTTTCATTGAAACTCCCCTTCGTCTATAGGAACGCCACCTATTGTAACGCAAGTATTGTTTTTAGTTGAGTATAATTCATTACTCGTTTGATTTAAGACTTTCCACCATGTCTATGCGTGATAACTTACGTTGCATAACGAGCATAACCACAAACGAAAAGAGCATGGTAAGGAAAAATGCTCCGACATAGCTGGTAATATGAATTTCCCTTCCAAACATAATTTGGTCAACTTCAGCTGTCACTACAATGAAGCCCTCCATCCAAACACCCAAACCAAGCCCAACAAAGCACCCGATAATCGTTAGCAAAAATATCTCGCGGAAAATATATGAGTTCATTTCGCGCGACGTAAATCCAAGTACCTTAAGGGTGGCAATCTCACGGATGCGTTCCGTGATGTTAATGTTAGTAAGGTTGTACAAAACGATGAAAGCTAATGCCGCTGCTGCAACAACAAGGACAACTACAATCATATTTACACTTGATAACATGTCTTTATACATCGAGACGACGTCGTCAACATAAGCAATTGTTTCAACTCCCGCGACATCATGAAGCTCTTCGCTTAAATGAGTGCGCAGATCTGCGTCCGTCGTTGCCTCAAGCATAATGGTTGTATACACAGGCTCCTGCCCCACAAGCTCGGTATACAAATCCGAGCCCATAAAAGCATAGTAGTTTATATAATTTTCGAAGATACCTGTTACGCCTGCCGTGTACGAAGTTTTCGTGGCATTCCCAATGGCATCCTGTTCGGTAAAGGTAATGGTGTCGCCTGTACTGGTATTTGTTACGGCAGCCAGCTTTTCTGCAAGCAACAAACTATCTTTATCAAATTCTACAGACGCATCATCAGAGCGTGTCTTAAGGTTAAAAAACTCCGCATACGAACTTTCGTCTTCCGGCACCACGACAATAGCGTTTTGAGACACCCCATCTTCGCCGGAAATAAGAATGTTCTGCCTCATGACGACGGTATAATCGTTCACCAGTTCTTTATTGCTGAGCACCTCTTCAACCTGTGCCCAATCCTCAGGAGAAATGTTCTCGTCGATTGTTATCGTTGCATTGCTTTTTTCTAGCTCCCCATATTGCTTGTCAACAATATCATTGATGGCATCGGACAAACCCAAGCCAGTTAAAAGCAATGCTGTACACCCAGCGATACCTACTACCGTCATGATAAAACGCTTTTTATAGCGAAACAGGTTGCGAAACGTGACCTTCCATGTGAATGACACACGACTCCAAAGAGGCGTGATGCGCTCCAATAAAATGCGCTTTCCTGCTTTTGGCACACGAGGAAGCATAAGCAATGCAGGTTTTTCACGCAACGTAGCACCTGCCGCACCTAAGGTCGCGATAATTGTTGCGCCCACTCCCATGCCTGCCGACAAAGATGCAAAAAATGGATCAATAGGCAACGGAAATACTAAGGGAGGAACCATATAAATAATGGAATAAGCTTCCATAACTATAGCAGGAAGCGCTTGCGAAAGAAGCACAATTCCCACAATACTACCAGCTCCACTGGCAATTGCAGCATAGATGACATACTTTGAGGCAATGCGAAAACGACGATAACCCAACGCCTTAAAAGTCCCAATGAGTCCGCGTTCTTCGTCAATCATGCGCGTCATCGTGGTGAGAGCTACCAAAGCAGCTACCAAAAAGAAAATAAACGGAAATACTTGTGCAATGCTATCTACCCGCTCAGCATCAGCAAGGAAACTTGCTGCTCCGTAGTTTGTAAAGCGATCCATAATAAGCCACTCGGGTTTTTCCATGTCATCTATACGCTGCTGGGCTTCTTCGAATTGCGCCTGTGCAACACTTGGGTCAAAGGAGGAGTCAAGGGGTGACTGAGCACTTTGCGCCACGCTGGCTTCTAATTCCTGCTGCGCTTGCTCTTGCAGTTCGTCAAGACGCGCTTGCTCCCGTGAAGGCGCAATTTCTGTAATGCTGTTGACGACTTGACTTACCACTGCCTCATACTCGCCACTTGAATAGAGCTCTTCTGAAGCTCCTTGCACCGTAATAAATGCCTCGGTGTAAGGTAAATCGGCCGAGAAATCGCTTTCAGACACATACATTACTTCTTCAATATGCCCCGCACCAAGCGAAGTGCTCCCTAAAAACGAATTAGTTGCATAGTAGGGCGCATTCACCATGCCTACCACCGTATAGGCTTGTTCTACAAGGTCGTCTTCCCTGCCCTCAATAGTTTCTACTATGACAATAGTGTCCCCAATGTTTTTCTCGACGCCAATCAAAAGATCTTCGGAAAGTACGCATTCGCCCGCACTTTGTGGCCATGCACCCTCAATCAAAATGGGTCGATTAAGATAGTCGGGGTCGCTTGAAGTTGAGCTGACGCCATCAGAGGTGTCACTACTCGCTGCTGCATCAGGAAGCGAGTGAATGCGCATTGCATACTGCTCCTCACCAAGCTGCACCATAGCATCTGTCTCATAAGCAGGCATAACTGCCTCTACGCCATCCACTTCGCGCAGAGATTCTATGTCTTCATCAGTAAGCCCCAGCGTTGAAAGAACACGGATGTCCATCAATCCCGTTGCATCAAAAAACTCATCTGCCGCCCTATTCATATTAGGCTCTGTCATGCGCAAGCCGGCATAAAAACCCGTACCAAGTGCCACGATTGCGGCAATAGCCAAAAAGCGCCCCAGCGAATGAGTAATGGAGCGCAAAGTTTCTTTAGTAAAAGATGTCGCCATAAGCCCAAACTACCATTCTAGTTGATCTGCTGAAAGAGGATTTTCGTTTATTTCAACGCTGTCCGCCCGCCCACCGCGAACATGGATGACGCGATTTGCTATAGATGAAAACGCCGAATTATGCGTAATCAGCACGACCGTCTTACCCGTGTTGTAGCAAGTGTCTTGCAATAATTTTAAGATGGCTTTACCCGTTTGATAGTCAAGCGCACCCGTTGGTTCATCGCAAAGAAGAAGCTTCGGGTTTTTCGCCAAGGCGCGAGCAATAGCAACACGCTGCTGCTCCCCACCCGAAAGCTGAGCAGGAAAATTGCCTAAACGATGCCCCAATCCCACCTGATTTAGCACCTCTGTCGCATCAAGCGGATCTTTGCAAATTTGACTTGCCAGTTCTACGTTTTCACGTGCCGTAAGATTTTGCACCAGATTATAAAACTGAAAGACAAAGCCGATATCATAACGTCGATAGTAGGTGAGCTCTTTTTCTGTGAAGGCGCTGATCGCGCGACTATCAAGCATGATTGTTCCCGAAGAGGAGCTATCCATACCGCCCAGCATGTTGAGCAAGGTAGTTTTCCCTGCTCCCGAGGGGCCGACAACCACCACAAATTCGCCGCGATCAATGTCAAAATTCATACCATCAACGGCTGCTACTTCCACCTCACCCATATGATACACCTTGCGCACGTCGCGAAATTCTACAAACGCCATGACAGCTCCCTTCCAGCCGCGTTGACAACACTCACTTTTACCTCTCATGATACACGAATGGAGCCTTGCGTGCAGGTGCGGGTGTAGGGCGAGTGCGGTCGCGGGTGCAGGCGTGGGCGCAGGGCGAGCGTGGGTGTGAGTGAGGTGCAAGTGCGGGCGCAGCGCAGGGCGAGTGAAACGCGGGGGCAAACGCACGGCGGGTGTGAATGCGGGTGCGGGAGCGGTGCGGAGGGAATGCAGCGCGGAAGGCAAGTGCAGGACGTGCAGCCGCAGGAATTTCCTTCTTCCGTTATATAAGCAGCATTTGTTGGGAGTTGGCGTCCGCAGTCGAGTTAATCAGCTCACTCAAAATGAAAGCTTTGAACAGTGTGAGCAAAAAGTACAGCAAGCAAGCAAACCTCACTGGTCGAGCCGTGAATCACAAGTAAGCCAATCTCACTGGCGAGGCATAAATAGCATCCACTTCAAACAATTTATTCTAGAAAATTCGCGAGAGACTAGCACTCTCAAGCGAAGAGTGCTAGTCTTTGCACTGGCAATATACAGGAAGGGATTTGCGCACAAAAAAGCATGCCGATCTTGAGCGTTTGTGCAAAAAAGAATGTGCTGGTCTTGAAATGCACCAGTATGTAAGCTTTACATCTCTCCTAGCAATAAAAAAGAAATAGATCCACATAGAAAAGGAGCCAAACCGTGTCTAAAGATATCGCTTTTGAAAATGATGCGCGTGAAAAAATGGTCGCCGGTGTCGAGAAGCTCGCTGAGGCCGTAAAAGTAACACTTGGACCTAAGGGTCGCTATGTTGTCATGCAAAAAGAGAGCGCAAAACCCAATGTCACTAACGACGGAGCCATGGTTGCCGCAAATGTGAATCTTGAAGATCCTATTGAGAGCATTGGTATGCAAATTGTCCGCGAGGCTGCCATTGCCGCAAATAACGAAGCCGGCGACGGCACAACTACCGCAACCATTCTTGCTAATGCTATCGTAAGCGAAGGCGTGCGACACATAACTTCAGGAACCGACCCACTTGCTTTGCGTCGAGGCATACAAAAAGCTGCAGCCGCTGTCGCCCAAAGTGTTTCTGACTCTGCCGTCAAGGTTTCAACGCGCGAGCAGTTTGCTGAAATTGCAACCGTTTCTGCAGGTGACCCAACTATTGGAGAGAAGATTGCCGAAGCGCTCGATGCCGTTGGAGAAGACGGTGTTATTTCGGTAGAAAAGTCTCAAGACTTTGGCGTTAGCGTAAACGTTCTTAAAGGTCTCATGTTTGAAAACGGCTTCATATCCCCACACATGGCTGACGACCGCGGTCAGCTTACGGGGGAACTTCATGAGCCCTACATCCTCATGACTGACCAAAAGCTTGACAAAAACTTTAGCGATATTATTCCTGTGCTAGAAGAAGTCATGCAATCAGGCCATCCTTTACTTGTTGTCGCCGAAGACGTTCGTGGCGAAACCTTAGCCGCACTACTCACCAATCGCGCGAAAGGCACCCTCACCAGCGTGGCGGTAAAGGCTCCCGCATTGGGCGAGCGCCGCAAGGTTGAGCTGGAAGATATGGCAATTCTTACCGGCGGTGAAGTCATCACCCCTGATCGCGGCTTGTCGCTAAGCGATGCTTGCAAAAGCAGACTCGGACGCGCCGCAAGCGTTCAAATCTATCGAAACCGCACGCTCATCATTGGCGGTAAAGGCAAACAAGAAGATGTTGACCAACGTTGCTCTCAACTACGCGCCCAGATGGAAGTCACCTTGGGCGAAAACGATCGAGGCATACTACACGAGCGTTTGGCGAAACTTTCAACAGGCATTGCTGTCATGAGCGTAGGCGCTGCCACTGAAACAGAAATGGACGAGATTCGCAGCCGTATTCAAGACGCGCTCATGGCAACTCGCTCCGCCATTGAACAGGGACTCGTTCCTGGTGGCGGGACCGCACTTATTCAGGCGGCAAGCGTTCTTGACGACCTCGTATGCAACGACCCCGAAGAGCAGCTCGGCGTAGACATTTTGCGCAGGGCTCTTGAAACCCCGCTTCGCACATTGGCAGAAAACAGCGGCTATCCAAGCGATGTTGCTGTAGAAAAGGTCAAAAATCTTCCTCAAGGTCACGGACTTGATTGCATGAGTGGCGAATACGGCGACATGCTTGCCATGAAGATTGCCGACCCTGCTAAGGTTACCTGCACCGCTCTTCAGGCTGCCGCATCAGTAGCATCTCTGATTCTTATCACTGATGCTTCAATACACGAAACAGTTGCTGAAAAAGAATAGCTTCAAAAAATGCAGCCGCGCTTTAACATAAAAGTCACAACAAGCTAAACCCCTCCCAAAACCAAGCGCCC
>CAYJGC010000021.1:6563-13244 GCA_964369725.1 uncultured Eggerthella sp. | reverse complement strand
AAAAAATCATCTATCTGCTAATTTATATCCCACTCGCCAGACAGTTATGAGATAGCGTGGCTTAGAAGGGTCATCTTCAATTTTTTCGCGAATTTTGCGAACAAATACGGTAATACTATTTGGGTCTGCTGTTTGACTATCGCCCCACATATGTTCAAGAATTTGATTGCGTGTAAACACGCTTCCCGGATCAGACGCCAATAGCTCCAACAACTCAAATTCACGCGATGAAAGCGCCACCTGTTCTCCCCGGATTAAAACTTCATACTTCCCAAAAACAAGCTCTAAGTCTCCTACAAGAAATGACCCCTTATTCTTTTTTTCAGCCTCTCCCGCCAACCCTTCACGCTCACGCGTAATCCTCCGCAAATGAGCCTCAAGGCGAAGCGACAGCTCTTCTGCTAAAAATGGCTTTACCAGATAATCATCGGCACCTGCCTTGAAGCCAATACTCTTGTCTACAATATCTCCCTTTGCCGTTAGAAAAACAATAGGGATCTTTCGGCCTTCTGCACGAATATCTTGACATATCTCAAAGCCATTCTTGTCAGGCAACATGACATCCAGCAGCAACAGATCGGGGTGCTCCGTTCGCAACATGTCCATACCGTCCACGCCACAATCGGCACAACAAAACTCATATCCGTTGCGCTCGACAATGCTCTGGATTAAATGCTGCATGCTTTTATCATCTTCAATTAGCATAATTTTTGCCACAAGTCTGCTCCTTCCATACCTTCAACAACAGGAAGCACAACACAAAAAGTACTACCTTGTCCCAGCTCGCTCGTAACCTTTATCTCTCCGCCTAGCAATAAAACTAAATCCTTCACGAGCGAAAGCCCCAAACCACTTCCACCATAGCGACGAGCCGTTGACATATTCTCCTGCGTAAATCGTTCAAAGATAAGTTCTTGCTTATCTTTTGGAATGCCGATGCCCGTATCTGTAACCTCAATAGTCACAAAACGCTTTCCTGCATCCGTCCTTACCCACACATCAACACGCCCTCCTTCAGGCGTAAATTTAAGCGCATTGCTTACCAGATTAGTAACTATGCGGCGCATCTTTTCCCAGTCGCCCGTAATAAGCGGAACGTCATCCCCATGAAGCGTATTCAGACGCACGCCCTTTTGCATTGCAACCGGCTCAAGCGAAGCTGACACCATACCCACTATGTCACTTAAATCTATGAGCTCAAGGTTGACCTGCTCTTTTCCCGCTTGAATGCGCGCCGTTTCCAAAACATTTTCAACCATCTCAAGAAGGATGGCACCATTGGTACGAATCTCTTCTAGCTGGCGTAAGGCGTCAGGGTTGTTCTGGTCTACGTTATCTACTAAAAGTTCCGCAAAAGCCAAAATTGAAGTAAGCGGCGTGCGCAATTCATGACTCACAATAGCCAAAAAGTCTGACTTATAGCGATTATCTTGAGCAAGGAGAGCATTAACCTCTTCGGTATGCTTGCGCTGCTTTTCAAGTTGCTCGTTAGCCCGAGATAGTTCGGCAGTGCGCTCACTAACCTGCGACTCCAAATTTGCGTAAAGATCCAAGAGATTCTTTGCCATCGCGTCAAAGTTATTGAACAACTCGTCCATTTCATAAGAAGAAAAGCGTGCCGACTGCTGTCTCCATGCAGGCTCTAAGAAAGATTCGGATGAAGATATTGACGTATCACCCATTTTCGCAAACGAATCTTTCAATCTTCCCAGAGGGTCAGTTACGAGCTTCCTAAATACAACATACACAACCACCGTCATGCACAACATAAGTATTGCGAAGAATCCCACATTCATAACAATAGATTCTTGCATATTTTGCACAGAGCGCTCAGCAGGCACAACAACACTTACTGCGCCAGCAAGATCGCCTGTCTTCCAGCCTTCTTTTGGGTATCCTGTTTCATCAATTTCGCCAACTGGCCCGCCGTGACAGTCGACGCAATCCTCGGTCACTTCCATAGCTGATACATAACGAAACACCGAAACGCCCTCGAGCTCTTCATAACCATACAATTCCGTCACACCCGGATCCGAAGCAAATGCTTCAAGCGCCTTATTTTCGTACTCATCTGGTGTGTTATGAATATTCCGAGGGTTTTGATTAGTGAAGCTTATAGAATACTCGGACGTCTCCGAAAAGAGCACGGCGACCGACTTGCCCGCAATGGCGCAGTGTATTCCTTTGTAGTCGTAGTCACCGTCTGAAGTGTAGTTTATAGTGTCTTGATTGAGCGACACAAATTTCCAAACAGCATCCATTTCAAGAACGAGTACACGCGATTTTTCAAGGAGCTCTTCTGTTGTCTGATTCCTTTGATCAACATAGGTGTATGCAATAAAAATCGCAGACAAAACGAGCATAACCCCTAAAAGCAATCCTGCAATTTTTGTACGCAAGCCAATTTTTGAATCACGCACATTTTGCTGGTTATTACTTTCCAATACTGTACGAACACCCACAGATTCCTACCCCCTCTTAGAACCTTTAACGAGCCGCTCGAAAAAGCATAAGACCTGCAGCCAAAAAAGCCACAGGTCTTGATTTCTTTATAAATCAACAAGCCCATTATCCCAGCTTAAAGCGCGCCTCGTCAATAGAATACCTTGCCGTTATATGTAGCACCTTCGCCAAAGACGTAAGCACCTCTTGCGCCATGCAAGCAACCGCTTGGTAGTAGGCACTTTTTGCTCGTATTTCCACATTGCGCAGATACGTCGGCGCAAACACGAGCAAATGCTCGCCAAGAAAAGCGCGCAAAGCAACACCAGCGCTTTCAGGATTGACACCGTCCGCCGCATTATCCGCCGCATCGTCACCTTCTTCAGCAACGTGCTCGAGCAGGTGAGCTACAAAAGAAAATTCTATCCCTACATGATCATCTGGCTCGTTACCTTGCCCGTCGAACCTCAGTCCCCACCTCTGATACAAATGACGAACCTCAAGAGTACTTGGCCCGAACATGGTTGAATCCTCCGTACGATACACCGATTCATAAGGCGTAGTACGACTTTGCCCGATCATAGAATATAAATACGTACGATCAAGATGAACCTCTCGGGCAAAACCCTCAAAGTCATTTGCACCTTGATCAAGAATCGCTTCAAACTTTTGTGCTGAAGGAGTAACTTCACTAAAGGGAGATTCTTTCAAAAGAGAGCGTTGCTCAATCAGGCGAGCGAGCATAGCTTTGTCGGGATTGGCATACAGCATCCAACCACAAAAGGAGCACAGCGCTTGATAAGCCTGCGCCCCTTCAGTAGTCCACAATGATGTGCCGTTTTGTTCGGCATTCATTGCTATGCCTCGTGACTTACTTCTATCTCGTTGAGCAATACGCCGCCTTTGTCCGCATTGCGATGCGGATTAAATACCACATTAGGAGCTGTTGCATTAGTCATCTCTCCTAGCGCATCTACCTCACCATGCGTCGCGCGCAAGTCCGCAATAAGTCCAAAATCAATTGCGCGAACAGGACATGCTTTTAGACACGTAGGATTAGGGGCGCCATCTGAGCTCTCGTCGCTACAAAGGACACACTTGTGAGACAGGCCGTCTTCCTTCTGCGTTGGGTGCCCATAAGGACATTTCGCTTCACAAGTCATGCAGCCAATGCACTTTTCCTTGTCGTTAGAAACAATTCCCGTCTCCATATCCTTTTGCATTGCACCCGTAGGGCAATCAGCAACACAAGCTGGATTATCGCACTGTCCACACGTCATAGAAACGTAATAGCCAAACGACGTCGAAGTAAAAGCACCCAACTCATCAGCAGCCCACTCGCCACCACCAAATTCAAACACTTTGCGAAATTTCTGCGGTACTTCAAGATTATTGCGGTCAAAACAAGACGTCATGCAAGCCTTACAACCGGTGCAGATATCAGTGTTTACGAAAAATCCGTACTGTTCCATTACTTATTCCCCCTTTTAAGCCTTTTCAATTTTGCACAAGTTAGAGTGCACGCCATTTGCTTTTGAGATAGGTGATGGACGCGAAGAAGCAAGCACACCAATGCAGCCACCCTTATCAAGCACCGTGCGATCTCCCAACGTATCTGCATCACGCGCCTCGGGGTCATACCATGCACCTTGAGGAACAGATGCCACACCAGGCATGATGCGTGGAGTTACTTTTGCGCTAAGCTGAGTGCGACCGCGCTCGGTTGACACAATCACCTGGTCTTCATCTGCAATGCCCAAAGCTGCTGCATCTTGGCTATTCATCCAACACTGCTGAGGCGCAACTGACTTCATCCAGTCAACGTTGCCGTAGGAAGAATGGGTACGCGTCTTAGGGTGATGTCCGATAAGCTGAATAGGATATTCAGCGCGCAACGGATCTTCATAACCTTCAAAATGATTATAATGAACAGGAAGACCAGTAATCTGATCGCGTCCATCATCTGCAACACTTCCGCCACAGGTCAAATCCCATTGCTGCGATAGATTATATGCCTGCTTTGAGAATACTTCGTATTTTGCCGAAGGGAGCTTAATTTCTTTATGAACTGCTACCGCAGGAGTGTGGTCATCAGTCTTTTTGAACAAGCCGCCCTCGCGGAATTCTTCAAACGTTGCGGGAAGCTCTTCGCCTTCCTCAATACCTGCTTCATAAGACCATTTTAGCCAGTCAATCTGCGTTTTACCTTCGGTAAATTCATCTTTGATACCCAGTTTATCTGCAATAAGCGTGCAGATTTCATATACAGGCTTTGACTCAAACATAGGTTCAATAGCGGCTGATTCGCAGCAGACAAAGCCGGTCCACGCGCTACCACCTGTTGTGATATCGTCTTCCTCAAACGAAGTAGTGCCGGGCAAGATAATATCGGAGATAAGAGCAGTTGGGGTAAGGTAGTTATCCACCGTCACGACCATACGCAAGCCAGAATCTTTTTCGTCAGGAAGATTGTAAATACGCAAGCAATCATTAATATCGGCATGCTGACCCATCATTACATTTGAAGCATAGTTCCATATGAATTTGATGGGTGCTTTAAGCTTAATTGCACCGGGCTCTTCCGCATAGGAAGTCACTCCTTTTTCGTTAATATAGCGCACGCCCCAGGTAGTGTCGTCCATAACTTTGTAGTTCTCGATAGCTTGATTCCAGCCAAAGAACGAGATGCAGACATCTACCGTGTTTGATTCAGCAAGGTTTGGTACGGAAGTCTTAACCTTATAAGGAACGCCACCCACTCCTTCACGAGCTCCCGTGCCGCCGCCTGAAATGCCAATGTTGCCCGTAACAGTTGCAATAAGACCAATTGCGCGCGCAAGATTGCCGCCATTACTGTGACGCTGAGGACCCCAGCCTTGAATGGTCGCTGTTGGTCCGTCCATGAATAGGTCAGCAAGATTGCGGATCTCTTGCGCAGGGATACCCGTAATAGCAGCTGCCCATTCGGGAGTCTTTTCCCCTGAGCCAGCATAGGCGCCGGTGCCCATAAGGTAGGCCTGATATGACATGTCTTCTGAAATAGTCAAGGAACCTGACTTGTCGAAACCCATGAAGGAGGCATCTTGAGGCTCTGCCTGCTTTACTTCTTCAACAAAGGTGTCGCTATAAAAACCAAGACATTTTTCGCGAATATAAGCCTCATTGAGTGCGCCGGTGGTAAGGAGGTGATGAATCATGCCAGCAACCAATGCATCGTCGGTACCAGGGCGGATAGGAATCCACTTGCTTGCAATACCTACCGCAGTGTCAGAAAGCATAGGATCGACAATGACAATACTTGCATCAGGATTTTGCAGGCGCACTTGCGTGATGAGATACTGCATAGCAGAACCGCTCATGCGCGTATTTGCCGGATTGTTGCCAAACATAACGATATGCTTGGAGTTTACAAGGTCGGTCACCTCGTTGTTTGCGCCGCCGTTGCCATTGATAAGAGGCAACTCCCAGTTGATTTGACCAGTTGAATAGGTACCGTAGTGACGTAAGTATCCGCCCCAAATATTCATCATACGGGCGAACATCGTCTGATCAGGGTGCCAGGATTTTGCGACCGTACCACCAAGCTGGCCTGTTCCATACTGCACGTAAAAGGCGTCGTTGCCGTACTCGTCTTTAATTTCTTGCATGGTTGTTGCAATAAGATCAATTGCATCTTCCCAGCTAATTTCTTCATATTGACCTTCGCCGCGCTTAGTTCCCTCAACACGCTTGAGCGGCTTTTGGATACGCGAGTCATTATAAATACGCTGACGATTAGTGCGTCCACGGACACAAGAACGCATTTGCGAAATACTGCCGGGAGCGAACTGGTCGTCGCCTTCATCATCAATACCAATGCGCACAACGGTTCCCTCTTGAACGTACACTTTCAAGGGACAACGGCTACCGCAATTCACATGACAAGCCGACCACTTCATGGTGTCAGGAGCAAATACGTCCGTGCTAAGAGCGCCATCGGCATTTGTTTCATCTTGCGCGGACTCTCCTTTTGGAGCGCAACCTGTAAGCGCTGCACCTACGCCAACCATACCTGTCAACGCCATGAACGTACGGCGATTGATAGTAGGCAAAGAATTCATTACCTCTCCCATAGGTATTCCTTTCTCAGTTTTCCTCGTCTTCTTTCAAAAGGCGCAAGCCCCCGCAAGCGGCACTTTTGAGTGCTTGTATAGTACTAAGTGCCGCCACGAAACACCATGAGTATTTACTGCACTTTTT
>CAYJGC010000021.1:0-6463 GCA_964369725.1 uncultured Eggerthella sp. | reverse complement strand
CTTTTTGTTTCCGAATTATTAACGCTTGGAAGGGAATTTTATTCGGCGCGGATACGCAAGGCTGCGTGCGGATGCACGAGGTTGCGTGAGGATGCACGAAGTTGAGCCCGGTTGAGGGTTTCTTCCGGCAGCCATAGCTACACTTCCCCCCTCAAGGGACGCATAAGGATGAGTGCAATTGGTTTCATTACTCTTGCAGCTTTCGACGACTGCGTTGACCAGCAAAACGGCAAAGCAGTACACCCAGCAGAAGCTTGCAGCAGCCCGCTAGAGACACATCGCCATGTAGATTGGCAAATAAGTAACCGCTTTATCACGCGCAATATCTTTTGTGTAAAAAACGTAGCGTTCGTTTGCCTTGATGGAATATTTTTCTGAGAAATAATCTAGCGACTTATGAACTTTGTAGGATGACGACTTCACCTCTAGCGGACACAATCTCTTGCCACGCATCACCAGGAAGTCAACTTCATAACGATTGGTTCTTTGAGACCCTTCCCCTCGATACTCGAACTCATGAAAATGTAAGTCATGCCCATTCGCAGTAATCATTTGCGCAACAACATTTTCAAAGAACATTCCTAGATTTGCATCAATTTTATCTACCACAATAGATTTATACAGAGAATCATCGATGTTGCTCTGTGTGCCCATTGATTGCGAGACCAACAGCCCTGTATCGGCAGCGTACATTTTAAAATTTTCTTTTTGTTCATACATCCCCATAAAAATATCTGGGCTGGTAACATTTGTGCAAATATTCACCGTCATGGATTCTTCCAAAAAGTCTAGTGAATTAAGCAACCTGCTATAACGTGCGCCTTTTTCAACCGATGCAAATCTAAAGTGCTTATTGCGATTGCTTAATTGATCTGGAATTGACTTATAGATTGCCGAAACTTTACCATTTTCTTCATTGTCATATTTTCTTAGATCGTCTTCATATAGGGAAAGAATGGTTCGTTTTACAAAATCAATTTGCTCAAAGGTATCGCCTTCGATTAACGACGATACAGCTTGCGGCATTCCTCCTACTACCATATAGGTTCGCAAATCACCCATCACCTTACGATGGACGCCTTCTCCTAGAGATTTCTTTTTCTCAAATGCGTAATAAATTGAATCCGCAGTTATCGTATCTTCTTTTGCCCAGTAAAACTCCTCAAAATCCATTGGGTACATTCTAATCCTATGCTCTTCTGAAGGAATTAAAATATCCCTTGTGTTTGACTTAATTGAGAGCAATGAGCCTGTCTCTATGTAATGATAGCGCCCGTCCTTAACCAACGTCTTAATACTTTGTCGAGCAAGCGGAAATAGTTGCACTTCATCGAAAATTATAAGCGCTTCTCCCTTTGGCAGACTCTTCCCTTTCAGCAGAAACAGAGTACGAAAAAATGCATCCAAATCAGCTATGTTCTGGATGAAATTTTGCTTTACCGCTTCACTTTCTTGGGTGAAATCCAACAAAAGATAATCTTTGTATTCTGCTTTAGCAAACTCTTCCGCCACTGTGCTTTTTCCCACGCGGCGCGCGCCTTCAATCAATGCAGCCGTTTTTCCTTGCGAAACGCGCTTCCAATCGAGTAACTTTTGATAGACTTTTCTCCTGAACACAATATCTCGTTTCTATATGATTGAGCTTTCATGACGCAAATTGACAAATGTTACAAGCTCAATATGACGCAAATTGACAAATGTTACAAGCTCAATATGACGCAAATTGACAAATGTTACAAAAATGCGTGCGACAGCTTGTAGCAATCAATCTTCGTTTGCAGCAGCTGCAGCAGTCAAGCTTCGTGGACACTTTTTGTAAACTTGCTACAAATAAGTACACACTGAGCATGGAAATACGTTTTCAAAAGTAGACACTGGATATGGATTACGTAAAAACTGGTAGGCATGTCGCCTTTAAGAAAAACGAGGGTCGGATGCATATTGCTAAAACACTCGTAGCTAGCAGAGACGCCATCAACTTACGAGATAGAGCCGAAATTACCATCAGCTTTCGGGACGCTACCGAAGCGAGCGCGCTTTTACAAGAAAATTAGCTTGCTGTAGTCACCTAAACCTTTCCAGAATTCACGGTCGCATCCGTTGCAGTTTGACTTAGCTTTTTGCTAGGTCTTTTCGCTTTATTCTAGTCAAATTAGATTACGATGATAAAGACCTTGCGAGACTGCTGGCCAACCTGCTCCAGATGGTCTTTTGCCCCTGCCTCTTAAGGAGACCGGGAGCTGTCACCCTCCCCCAAGCCACAAACTCAAGAAGCAATCCCTTGCAAGAAGCAGAAACACGCTAATTCAAAAGTGATTCGCGAACAGCTTTTCGACCAAACCCCCTGCTACAGACGCTATATCTTTATCCCCCGCGCAAGGTGAGTTCATTTTTTTCAGAATGCTACCCACTGGGTGATTCCCTTCCTTATGTCTCTAGCCATATAGTTTTGCCGTGCAAAAGCACGTAAACGCCAAAGGAGGAGATTATGGAAGAACAACTAAACGAAGGGTTTAATAGGCGCACTTTTGTCGCAGGAGCTGGACTAACAGTATTGGGCGCTGTTGCTGCTGGCATGATGGGCTGTGCTCCCAGTCAAGATTCAGGTTCAGCTGACTCAGAATCTGACGCAGCAAGCTCTGAGGTAAACAATTCAGGCAGCGATCCTCGTAATGCAAATATTGAAATGACTGAAACCATTAACGCAGAGGTAGTCGTAGTTGGATCGGGGGCATCAGGACTCACTGCCGCCGTTAGCGCCGCAGAAAACGGTGCTAAAGTAGTAGTGGTTGAGGTACTCGCAGACCTTCGCTCATTGTGTGGCAACAGCATTACAGCAGTCGGTACATCTTTTCAAGCAGAATTTGGCGAAGATTGGACCCCTGAGGAACTTGTAGCAGACTGGAACAAATATCCTGACAGCGATGCAGTCATCGACAAAGACGCTCAACTTTTTGCAGCCCAACATTCCGCGGAGTCTATTGACTGGTTGATAGAACAAGGAGTAGATATTGTAGGAGTTACGGGAGCTCTTTCGAATTCATTCCAAGATCCTGTCCGCACCTTTGTGACAAGCGCAGACCGTGATGGAGTTAAAGCCTTCTTGGTTCCTTTGAAGCAAAAAGCGCAAGAGCTAGGTGTGGAATTCCGCAATCTTACCGAAGCAACAAGAATTGTTATCGACGAACAGGGTGCGGTCACTGGCCTCGAAACTGTTTCGGACGGCGTCGGCACGCTCATTAATCTCAAGTCACTGATTGTGGCTGCTGGAGGGTTTGCCGCCTCGCCCGAATTACTACGACGCTATTCTCCAAGCATGCCCGTAGCTGAAGAGTTTTATTCTGAAGCAAAAGGATTCATGCTAAAGCAAGCACCTCTTGTTGGTGCAGAAATTGCTGCCTCTGGCTGTGCTGCTTCTCCTTTTGAAAATGTTGATGGAGGATACACGGACAACGCTGGTCAGGCTATGTACGTAACACGCGATGGCGTGCGCTGGATTAATGAAAATCTATACTTTTTGGATAGAATTCAACAAGCATGCAAGGAGCGAGTTTCAGAGTATTGGGCTATCTACGATACACCTCTCTACGAACAGGTTACTGGTAAAAGCGGGGAAGAAGCTCTGGCAACAGGCTATCGCACAACGGGCGGCACTGCCGAAACCCCCGATGGTGAAGATTGGTCTTCAGGTGGAGACGTATCTGCTAAAAGCATCATTATTGCAGACAGCATTGAAGACCTTGCACGCGGCATGAACATAAACGTTGCCTCTTTCACGCAAACTGTTGATGAGTACAATGGTTTCTGCGAAACAGGGATTGACGCGAACTTTGGCAAACCAGCGGCACGCACGGGACGCATATACGACCCCAACAGCACCAAAGAATACTACCTTGACCTGGTAGAAAAAGAATTCACACTTTTAAATCCACTTGCAACTCCACCCTTCTATGGCGTTCATATGACTATTCCGACCATGGAAATGACTGCAACCGTTGGCGGCGTTCGCACCGACACAAATGGACAGGTGCTCAACGTCGATGGGAATACAATTCCTAACCTCTATGCAGTTGGGGAGTCAGCAAACGGACATCTTATTAGCTACTTCTACCCACAAACAGGCACCTCATTATGTATGTGCTTCTGCTTTGGACGCTATGCAGGCATAGCCGCCGCATCAAACGCTCAGGGCTAAACGTTTTTACAACCTCTCCCCTCCTCCACCACTCGCTCAAAAGCGAGTGGTGGCTTATGCTATACTCGCCTCAGGAGGACAAATGACAACGCAAGAAAAACAGCAAACGGCCCATCGAAACAAACGATCTATTGGGGCTTTTTTACGCATCATGACTATTTACCCTACCGCATGGATAGGATTTGCTTTTGTATGCGCATGGCCTTGGATGTCTGCATCCATCATGCTTACCTATGGCGATATCGCACACACTGGAACGCCCGTATGGCTTGGTTCAACCTTAACATTTTTAGTGATGGCAGCTTGTGGGTTTGCCGTTGGGTTCATTTTTCAAAATGAGAAACTACGGCCAATACTGGATGCTTCCACAATTGTTGCAGTCATTTGCTATCTCACATCTTCAATTCTCTTTTTACTTCTCTGCAAAATGCCCAGCAATGAGCTTGATGTTATGTATTACGGCATTTCGATTGTATGGGCCCTCCTTGCAGGAATTGGCCAAGCTTTTTTGTTTATCTCCTGGGTAAAATCGTTTGGACTTGTAGGACCTAGAAAAGCTATTGCGCTGGTTCTTGCTTCTTCGATAGCATGTGCCAGTCTTATACTAATATTTAATCAACTTCCACAAAACGCGAAAGAACTTCTATTCGTAATTGACGGTGTTGCAGCAGGCCTATGTGCCCTTTCTCTTGAAAAAACATTTCGAAAGAAACACCCTGAACCTGCTCCGCAGCTTGAAAATCTTACATTTTTTTCAAGCACGCAAAAAATGATACGCCCTCCGTGGAAATTACTTATTACTGCTGTTGTAGCTGGTGCTTCATTTCGCGTTTTTCAAAATCTTTCATTTCTTGGAGCTTTTGGAGAAACTGCTTGGTACACCTTCGGTGCCGCTGGCCTCGTACTTGCTGCTCTTTTGTTCACGCTTGTTTCTTTTGTTTTACGCATGAATTTTAATCATATGATTTATCGCTTTTCTTTTGTATTAATGGCTACCGGCTGCTTAATGTGTGCGATAGCCATACAAAGTCCTGAATGGGGTTATAGCCTTTTCTGTGCGGGGTATCACTGTTTTGAAATGCTTGTCTGGTGTCTGTGCTCTTACTTTGTTTATTATCGAAACGTCTCACCCAACTGGCTCGGGGGTCTATGCGTGGGATCGCTTATGACAGGTCGGTTCTTAGGGAGTATCTTTCTTTTTGTTTCACAAAGCAATTTTTTTGAGATAACAATGTCTGCCACCGTGGCTATCCTTATGTTTGCCCTTATGCTAACAGCTCTTATGCTGGCAAATAATAGAAATTTACTTGAAGTTTGGGGTATGGCAAAACCTGGAGACACAGAAGATGAATCAAAATTAATTAGCCTATGCTGCGCCCGTCTTTCCAAGCAATTTTCCTTAACAAAACGCGAGAACGAAGTATTAGAACATTTGGTAAGAGGGGCAACAAGAGCCAGCATTAGCCAGCAGCTAGTTTTATCAGAAGAAACAATAAAGACGCATATCCGCCATATTTATCAAAAATGCGACGTGCATTCTCGAGCAGAATTGGATGAACTTGTTAAACCTCTTTTCAATGAGCTCAAACATGACCAGTTAGAGCTTCGCTCGCAGGATGCGGTAGGATAGCGCCCTTTGAGACAAAGCTTACCATTTCTTATAGCTTTCAGACGTTAAGCGGCTCCTCGTATCACTTTGTCAGAAGAGGACTATTTGGCAATAGCGGCAACTCTGGCACACAATCAAACAATCCTGGCGTAAATAATCCTACATCGGCACAGTGGACGCAATAGCTCACTATAAATGAGAGAGGGGAAGCTCAAGCAAACCTCTCCAAGCGAATAGTTTGCTATACATTTTTTCGCTTAGCAATGCTCCACTTATTTATAAACTATCATCATGTGTCTATGTCAGCAAATTATGAGACTTGCATGCAGCTTGCAGTGTAGCAGTTGTAGCAATCAAGCTTCGCGGAAAATTTTTCAAACTTGCTACTAATAAGTAGCCGCGAGATAGTTTACGTATGCTTACAAACACAAAGCAAAAGATATGTATGAAAAATATGTCAATCGGGTAACCCTTCTTTAAAAAAGACTCTCATTCTTGTAGTATTGTACCAATCGGTCAGTACAATTATAGATAAACGCCACCTTGAAAGGAATGAGACCCCTCGTGAATACCAACGATACTTCGCAAGTAGTTAAAAACTCAAATAGCTTTTTTATCAGCCCCGACAACCCCACCACTTCAGACAAGATACTCAACTC
>CAYJGC010000020.1:22644-25363 GCA_964369725.1 uncultured Eggerthella sp. | reverse complement strand
TTCATGCCAAGCAACCAAAATGTGCGCAATCGCGTTGCGAAGATGAAGCAAATTCATATTCCAGAGCTTATTAAAGACAAGAAGCTGCTCTTCGTTGACGATTCCATCGTCCGCGGCACGCAACTTCGCGAAACTGTCGACTTCCTTTACGAATGCGGTGCAACTGAAGTCCACATGCGCTCCGCCTGTCCGCCCATCATGTTCAGCTGCAAATACCTCAGCTTTTCGAGCTCCAAATCAGACATGGATCTTATTGCTCGCCGTGTAGTGCAAGAACTCGAAGGTGACGAAGGGCAGAAACATTTAGACGAATACGCCGACAGCTCAACAAAGCGCGGTCAGTGCATGCTCAAATCTATCTGTGAACAAATGGGATTTGACTCTTTAGGTTTTCAGTCTCTCGATGGCATGATTGAGGCTATTGGAATCGACCCAGCAAAAGTATGTACCTACTGCTGGAATGGCAAAGAATAACAATCTGAACTAAACAGACAAGGTGCTTCGCTTCTGCATCTTGTCTGTTTTAAAATCAACTTGAATAGAGGGCGCGGGCTTCCGTGCGCTCTAAAATTTTAAGCTTCATTATGCAAAGTACCAAATATAGTACTTTGCATTAGATTAATTTGGATAGACTGCAAGATGTTAAACACCTGCACAGCAAGGAGACATCATGGGTCATCATTCAAATCTCGCACATAAAGAACTTCACAACAATCAGTCAAAAGATTTCTACGTTATTGCAGGTGGATTAGTAAATTCGACGAGCGTACCTCGTCATGCTCGCATCCGCAATCTCAAAGCAAGCACGGCATCCCAACCCAGAAAACTCGTCCAACTTTTTGAAAGCATTGAGGGCATACCCTATAATTTTTCTAAAAAAGAGCATGCTCTTTGTATAGCATTTGGCGTGTTTACTACGATTCTCTGCATTGCAGCCGTATTGGCCTAGAAACAACGAACCTTCCCGCAGCACAAAGCTTTGGGAAGGTTCGTAAAAACTCATCTCGACAAAGTAACCCTTATCAATCCATGAGCCTTATCTTCTCAACCCGCACCGCACATACTTTATATTCGGGAGTTTTAGAAACGCGATCAAGCGCAGCAATAGTAAGCCAATTACTATTTGCATCTTGAAAATGGAACGGCATCCATGTTTGACCTGGATTGGTTTTATCCGAAACGCGCGCCCTCGCCTCAACACAACCACGACGCGACACAATACGAACCATCTCTCCATCATCAATACTCAGCTCACGAGCATCGCAGCTGTGCAATTCAATAAATGAACTTCCTTCTATCTCATTTAATCCTTGTGTTCGGGCGGTCATAGCTTGAGCGTTGTATTGACACAAAACACGACCGGTTGTAAGAATCAACGGATAGTCGGCATCAGGCACTTCAGTTGAAGCTTGATAAGATGGCGTAGCAAAAGAACCTATACCCTTCGTAAACTCCCCTTTATGGAGCATGGGAGTTCCTGGATGCTCTTCATCTAAACAAGGCCATTGAAGCCCCTGACCTGCAACTTTTTCCCCATCTAGACGCACGTGGCTAATGCCTCCATACGAAGGAGTCAATCGTGCTACTTCATCCATGATTTGAGCCGGCGAAAGAACAGGCTGATCATATTCCATAAGGCTCATCAATCGTGCCCAGATTTCAGTATCAGGCAACATGTCGCCCTCAACTTGCACTGCGGTTCGCACGCGTTGTACGCGGCGTTCAGTATTAGTGAACGTACCTTCTTTTTCGGCATAGCTACATACAGGAAGTACTACATCTGCATAAGCGGCAGTTTCTGTGATAAAAAGGTCGCACGCCACAAAAAATTCAAGTGACTCAAGAGCTTTAATAACATGCGCCGTATCGGGGTCGGTTCTTACCGGATCTTCTCCTGCCAAAAACAGTGCTTTAATACTACCTTCCACCATGAGAGGGAAGCATTCGGTCGCTTTAATACCGCGTTCTTTAGGCAGCTCCACTCCCCATGCGGTTTCAAACTTTTCCATAACCTGTGCGTTGGCAACCTTTTGATATCCCGGGAAATCATCTGGTCCCACACCCATGTCACAAGCACCTTGAACGTTATTTTGTCCGCGCAGTGGGTTTACCCCGCCACCATGACGACCCAAATTGCCAGTCACCATAGCAATATTGGAAAGAGCCATAACGCCATCAGTGCCTGTTGTGTGCTCTGTCACACCCAAACAATACACCAAAGCAGCAGCAGAAGCTCGTCCGTACATTTTTGCCGCGCTTTCTAAATCGCGCCGATCAATGCCGCACACCTCTTCTACGTAATCAGGCGTGTATTTCGCCACCGTCGCACGCAAAATTTCAAGACCCTCAGTTCTATTGGCCATAAAACTCTTGTCCACTAATCCGTTGCGCAGCAAAACATGCACCATACCATTGGCAAAAGCAACATTTGTACCTGGCTTAAGCTTAAGATGAATGTCCGCTTGAGTTGCTAACCCAATCGTACGCGGATCTGCAACAATGAGGCGCGCGCCTCGCTCCACTGCAGCGCGAATCTGCATCCCTACCACCGGATGAGCTTCCTCTGGATTAGAACCTACCAACAAAATTACTTCAGCATTTTGTGTAATATCTTCAATTGAGTTCGTCATAGCCCCCGAACCAAGCATTGTTGCCAGACCGGCAACAGTAGGGGCGTGTCAAACGCGAGCACAACAGTCAACGTTATTGGTTTTAAACG
>CAYJGC010000020.1:20636-22544 GCA_964369725.1 uncultured Eggerthella sp. | reverse complement strand
GCCGAACGACCTTTTACGCATAAAAGCCCTTTGTTTGATGGACCCTGAGCACCTTGAGCATGCACAATACAACCATCGTTCACCACTAGGTCAAGCTGGCAGCCAACGCCGCAATGCGGACAAGTCGTCCGTATGCGATCAAACGACTCACTATCCTTGCGACCTTTCATACGAAGCGCGCCTGTTGGGCAAGCCTGCACGCAACAACCACACGTTTCACAAACTGTTTCGCGCCAATTTTCACCAAAAGGTGCACTGATGCTCGTACGTGTTCCCTGCTTATGCACGGAAATAGAACGATTATGTGCCCCGCTGCTGCAAGCACCTACGCAACGCTGACAAGCAATACACCGTGCAGAATCAAACGCAATGAGCGGATTGCTATCCAAAACATAATCTTCGCTCTGCGCACTTTCAAACGTAGGCTCAGTCACGCCATACTCAAAACAAAGTTCGCGCAATTCGTTTACGCCTTCGCTTGTTGGACATAAAACCTTCGCTCCACAATCTGAAACAATTAAATCAAGCGCAATCTGTCGGTACGAACAAAGTTTTTCGCTTTTTGTTACAACCTTCATCCCTTCAAAAACACGTGTTGCACATGCTGGCAGAGGGTATTCGTACCCTTCAACCTCAACCACACATACACGACACGACGCAATTTCATTCAAATCTTTGAGATAGCAAAGAGTAGGAATATTCACCCCCGCCATCTGAGCAGCTTCAAGGATAGTTACCCCTGATTCAATTTGAACCGACAAGCCATCAATAGTTATCTTACACATATAAGAGCCTACCTCCTTCTTGTGAGCCAGGACCAAAGCAGTCACAGCGTAGACAACGTCCACATTCTTGCATGGCTTCTTCTAAAGTCATTTCCACTTCAACCCCTTTAAAGTCGCCCGCCCTTTCACGTGCAGGACGCTCAATCGCCTCAACACGACCACGTGGCGTGCGATCATTGGGGCTCGCATCAGGAGCTTCAACATCGCACTGAAGCGTATGATGGTATCCCAAAAATGAATCAATATTACGGGCAGCTACTTTACCTGCACCAATGCCGCGGATAACGGTTGCAGGACCAGTTTGACAATCCCCTCCTACAAAAACATTTTCAAAACCTTCAGCATGAAGATGCTCATCCGCAGCAAAACGACTCCGTGAAGCCTTCATACCAAACTCTTCAAAAGGAAGCGAAACAATATCTTGCCCAACCGCAATCAAAATCACATCCGCCTCAATACGACGCAGTGGCTTATTTGCTGCCAACGGTGCTGGTCGACCACGCGTGATTGGACCTATCATTTGTGGTTGCGTAATAAGAGCTGTACAACATCCCTTATTATTGGTCTCGATAGAAACGGGGGACTCCAGCACAACCATTTCAACCCCTTCGGCAATGGCGCTTTCTATCTCAATAGCCAAGGCAGTCATATCTTCTTTGCGGCGGCGATACACGACAGAAACTTCCTGAGCCCCTGCACGTATCGAAGTACGGGCACAGTCCATAGCTACATTTCCACCACCAATGACGACCACTTTCTTACCCGCAAAATCTGGGTAGTCGCCATCACCAATGCGCTCCAATAGCTCAACGGCAGACACTACACCCGAAGCATCTGAACCTTCAATTTCCAACATTTTTCCTATTTGAGCACCAATCGCGACATAGACCGCACTGTATTCGTCTGCCAGCTCACGCATGCGCGACAAATCAACTTTCTCATTGCAGTGTGCCGTAATATTCCCCGCTCTCAGAATTCCTCGTATATCTTCATCTAAGCGTTCACGCGGGAAACGATACGCAGGAATACCATAGCGCAACATACCCCCTAACTGAGCGCGTCCTTCAAAGACCGTAACACGGTGCCCCATAAGCGCCAGGAAATAAGCGCAGGTTAAACCGCT
>CAYJGC010000020.1:0-20536 GCA_964369725.1 uncultured Eggerthella sp. | reverse complement strand
AGACCGTAACACGGTGCCCCATAAGCGCCAGGAAATAAGCGCAGGTTAAACCGCTAGGGCCTCCGCCAATCACGGCAACCTTACGCCCGGTATCAACGCTTGCTACAGGAGTGTCAACAGTATCGGCAGGCGCTTTATCGCAAGCAAACTTCTTCAGCAAACGAATATTAATAGGAGCATCAATAAGCATCCGTCTGCATCGCTCTTCGCAAGGATGCTCGCACACAAATCCACACGCCGTAGGAAAAGGATTGTCCTTGCGCACCATAGCAACCGCACCCGCATAATCCCCTTGCGCAATAAACCCGATATAGCCAGGAACATGCACGTGGGCAGGGCACATAGTTTCACAGGGAACCGTCTGCCCCATCCCCGCCTGACATACTCCGCGCTCAATGTGGCTTGCATATTCATCGGCGAAAAGATCGAAGCCCTCTAACACCGCCTGTGCAGCTTCGTAGCCTATAGCACAATCCGCAGTGCCACGAACCATTTCTGCAAGTGAGCGCAGGCGTGCAACATCCTCTTCTTGTGCACTAGCCGCAACGATGCGCTCTAACAAGCGAACCATTTGAGGCAAACCCTCGGCACAAGGGACACATTTGCCACATGTTTGCAAGGTTCCTTCTTTCAAGAGTGCTAACTGAGCCGCTAAAGGACAAATGCCTGGCGGCATTGCTTCCACGCGCCTACTATGTCTATGCAATTGCTGCGAAATCCGCTCGTCATTTTTGAATCCCGACGAGATTGATATCATGTCCACCACGTACGCCTCACCTTCAAACAGCATGCCCACATTAAGCAAATACCTTACTGCAAACCATTTTTGCAGTACCTAGTATCTTTCAACATCTTTTGCCTGCTCCCACCAGTCATCCAACTGGCTAAATGAGCTTTCCTCCAACATAATACCCTGTTCAGATGCTTCTTCCTCCATAAACGACCAGCGCGTACGAAACTTGTTACAAGCGACCCGCAACGCACTCTCAGAATCTATACCCATATGTCGCGCTACATTCACAAGACAAAACAATACATCGCCAAATTCCATTTCGACTGCTCTTGCTGCCTCTTTTGCCTGCACAGAGTCTCCTGGGTGAACTTTTCCTTTTGCTGTTTTTGGAGCTAAGGCATAAGCTTCTTTAAGTTCTGCAATTTCTTCGTTAACCTTATCCCACACAGCATCAACGCATTCCCACTCAAAACCCACCGAAGCAGCTTGGCGTGAGATTTTTTGAGCCTGCATTAATGCAGGGAAGTTCATTGGCACCCCATCCAAAAGCCCTGATCTTTCTTCCGAAGTAAATTTCTGATCACGAGAGCTCTTTTCCGCAAGCTTGACTTGATCCCACAGTGCTGAAACATCGCTAGAGTTTTCAACGGTTGCGTTGCCAAACACATGAGGATGACGGCGAATCATCTTCTCATTCACCTCGGCACATACCTCATCAATAGTAAAAGTACCCTCATCTGCTGCAATTTGACTTTGCAAGACTACCTGCAGCAAAACGTCGCCCAACTCCTCACGCAAATGAGTGGCATCCTTCGCCTCAATAGCATCAACAGCTTCGTAGGCTTCTTCAATTATATTTTTCGCAATGCTTTCATGAGTTTGTTCACGATCCCAAGGGCATCCACCCGGCGCGCGCAACGCTGCTATAGTTGCCACAAATTGATCAAAGGAACTACTACAAGTAGAGTGAGGCCTCGGTTCGCGTGCATCATGCGCCATGTTGACGTCTTCATATTTGGAAAAATTAGGCATACGGTATCCTTTTCTCAAAAAATATCAGCACAGTATAGCGTGATATAAATCGCTCTTGAGAGGATTCGCAAAAAGAGGAAATAATGAAACCATGAGCGTACTACTTAGCTTCAAGATCATCTGCCACGCACCCGAGCGTATCCTGCTTCCTCAAGCGACACCTCATCCTCTGGTATACTTTCGCCATTCGGCAACCACCAGGAGGACACTATGCCTATAACCTACGTTGACACTCTTGAAGATGTTCGCCTCGATGCATACGCACGCTTAACCGAAGTGCAATTACGTAGCATAATGGAGCCTTCTCAAGGAATCTTTATTGCGGAATCGCGTAAGGTTATCGAACGCGCTCTCGATAGCGGGCACCAGCCAATTTCTTTACTAACCGAAGAAAAATGGCTGACTGCACTAACCCCTATCATTGAGCGTCTCGACCAGGATTACCCAGAAACACCCATACTAGTTGCTCCTCATGCGGAACTTGAAAAAATTACTGGCTTTGAGCTTACGCGCGGTGCCCTGGGTGCCTTTTGTCGCCCCAAGCTTCGTAGCGTGACCGACGTCATAAAAGAGGCTCATCGTGTTGCCGTTTTAGAAGACATTACCAACCATACCAATGTCGGAGCGATTTTCCGTTGCGCTGCAGCGCTTAATATTGATGCGATACTCGTTTCCCCCAAATGCTACGACCCCTATTATCGCCGCGCAGTGCGTGTCTCCATGGGTGGCGTTTTTCAGGTTCCTTGGACACGCATTGGAAATAGTGTTCACAATTGGGCTGAAGCAGGATTACCTCTCCTGAATGAACTAGGATTTAAAACTGTTGCCATGGCTCTCACCCCTGAAGCCATCTCGCTTGACAACCCTCAACTTGCCACCGAAGAACGACTTGCTATTATATTAGGCACCGAAGGAGAAGGTCTTTTGCCTGCAACGATAAAGCAATGCGACTACGTCGTTCATATCCCCATGGCTGAAGGCGTAGATTCACTCAATGTTGCTGCAGCCAGCGCTGTCGCATTCTGGGAGTTACGCAAAAAATAGAGATTTCAATCTCCCGTGAACACCTAGACGTACAAGCAAAAGAGAGGCGCCTTGTGAACCAAAGCGCCTCTCTTCTTTAACTACTTCACTATAAGAACTGAAGCTTTCGAACCGTGCAGTATCTTATGACTTACACTGCCAAGGTATTCTTTGAGACCGCTTAAACCCCGACTTCCCACAACAACCAAATCGTAATCACGCTGGTCAATAAGCTTAATTATTTCTGCAGCAGGATCACTGCCGGTAAGTAGCAACGAATCAATACGAGCGACAACATCTTCGTCTAAGCCTGACACAGCCTCCACCAAAAGATCTTCGCCATCAGAAATCATCATGGCTAAAATCTCATCAAAAGTCGCCATCATTGAACTATCAAGGAGAGGAATGGGTACAACATACGCAATATCTGCATGTGCCTCAGGATTCATTGCAACAAACTCTGCCGCCTCAGCAAGCGCACGACAAGCAGCCTCGGATTCATCAAACGCGACAAGTATCTTATTTACAGCCATAATCGATCTCCTTTCAATTGCTCCAACACATAACCATAATCACCACTGTACCTTAAGTATAAAACTTTTTCCTTTCAGTTCTTGCACATTTAGACAAATTGTGAGTATTTTATTAAATATCATGTGACTGTCTCAGGACAGATATGATAAAAATAAGAAGAGTCTTGATTAAGCATCGCCGTGTACAATGTGCGATAAGCATAACTTGTCTCACTTGCAAAATTCTGAACATTACAAGATTTAGGCTTAGGTTACCCTCTTTTGAAAGGATTACTTATGAGTTTTACCCTACGCTGGCTCTCCACCGCGCTTGCTGTTGCCGCAGCAATTTGGATTGTACCTGGCATTGAAGCAATGGGCGGCTTAGAAACATGGGTTGCAGTAGCAATATTTGGTCTTGTGCTGTCGCTAGTAAATATGGTGGTCAAACCTCTCCTCCAAATCCTTAGCCTTCCCATCACCATTCTCACGTTAGGTGTGTTCTACCTCATTGTTAACACACTCATGCTGTATTTAGCAGCATGGATTACTACGGGTCTTTTTCAAACGGGAATTGACATAGCAAGTTTTGGCAGCGCATTCGTTGCTTCAATTGTAATTAGTATTGTGTCAGGAATCGTCAATAGCGTAACAGGCAATAAATAAACAGGGTTTTTTGTTAACGCAAAAGACAACCTCATCAAGCCATGAGGTTGTCTTTTTTCCTTCTCAAATGTTAAAAATTTACAACGCCAACTGATAGATTGCGCGAGCGTCATCTAAAGAGAGCTTTTTGAAAGAACCGAAACATGCTCCCTTGTTTTGCCTAAGCGTAGGAATAAGCTTTTCAATATCGTCAATCTCAATACCCAGCTCGGTAAGCGTTGTTGGCATTCCCAAAGAGGCAAAAAACGCCCTTGTTTCATCAATTGCAGAAAGAGCGTCCGCGATAGCATCTCCTGTTGTTCCAAGACCAAACACTTCATGACCGTAGTAGGCAAAACGAGCAGGATTTGCATCGTAAACATACTCCATCCAGGCTGGAAACATAACTGCAAGACCAGCTCCATGAGCAATTTCAGGGTCGAACGCAGAAAGCTCATGTTCAAGAGCATGCGTTGACCAATCCTCATGTCGTCCCACGCCCGCCAAACCCTGATGGCACAGCATTCCCGCCCACATAACATTAGCGCGAGCTTCATAGTTTTGTGATTGAGTCATAACTACCGGCGCTTCTGCCCGAACTGTTTTCATAAGCGAAAGACATATATTATCAGTTACCGGAACAGCACCCATATCATCAAAGAATCTCTCAAGAAGATGGCAAAACATATCGGTCAAGCCTGCAGCGGTTTGAAAAGGAGGTAGCGTAAATGTAAGTTCTGGATTCATGAAAGCAAGCTTAGGACGTTGAGCGTCATTAGCGTATCCCGATTTCATTTGATGCTCATCATTTGAAAGCACGGTATTTTTTGAAGCCTCGCTCCCTGCAGCGGGAATCGTTAACACGACAGCAAGTGGCAGCAAATCTTTAGTTTGTTTTTTCGTTTCGAAGAAATCCCACACATCACCTTCGTAACGCGCTCCCACTGTTATTGCTTTCGCAGAGTCAATTACCGACCCACCCCCAACAGCAAGCACCCAATCTACATTATGCTCTTTACAAAGCGCCACCCCTTCACGAACAAGCGTGACCTCTGGATTAGGGCGCACGCCACCCAGTTCCACGTAGACAATTCCGCTCGCCTCGAGCGACTCTTTAATTCTATCGAGTAGTCCGCTTTTTAATGCACTTTGGCCTCCAAAATGAAGCAACACCTTACGTGCACCCTGCTCAAAAAGCTTTGCGCCCACTTTTTGTTCAGAATCACGACCAAATACAAATTGAGTTGGAGATACAAATTCGAAATTTTCCATATCAAAACAACTTTCTCTTTGATTGAATCAACCTACGTTTACTGTTCCCTACAACACACGCAAGAGGGCCTTTATTACAATACTCTTCTACTTACCACTTTCATCCTGCTACAGCAACGTTCCTGCAAGGCATTACACTAAAGAACTATCGCTCCTTGCAGCTTCAATACAACGTTTCAAACAAATTACTGTTTTTTATGTCACTTTGTTGGGTGTAGTACAATAATCATATAGTATACGTTGAAATTATTACCCGTCCGAAAGGAATCGACCATGTCAAACCCAAACGCGAAAGCTGTTCGCGGTCTCAGCATAGCGGTTGTTGTTTTATCCGTTCTTGTTATTGTTACCTGTCTCATAACAATACTGGTACTTGCTTTTGGGACCGCAGCTCTTACCAGCGACTCGGCTTCAGACGCTTTCAGTTCAGAACTTATGCAAGACCCCGATCTTAATTCCTACCAACTAAACACTGATGAACTTATGGAATTAGCCTTGTTGAGCGTCGGTCTCACCATTGCTGCTGTAGCGTGGCCGCTTGTTTGCAGCATCATTTCTCTTATTGCAGGAATTTTGGGAATCCGCAACGCCGACAACACTGAAAAACTGGGCAGTGCATTTGGATGGAGTGTCGTAGGTATTGTTGTATCTTTCCTGAGCTTCAATATTATTATTGCAATATTGCTTATCATTTCAGCAGTATATATCAACAAAATTCGCAACGCCCCTATGGTTCCTTATGGACAACCCCAGGCATATACCGCATACGGGCAACAAACTTATGCTCAGCCTTACGGTCAGCCCTGTCCACCACAGCAGCAATCTTATGGCCAACCATACTCACCCCAGCAGCCTCTTCAGTCTAATCAGCAACCACAAAACCCTACTGCTGGCCAACCTCCTATCAATCCACAACCATAAACTAGTTGGACATTCAGGCTAAAGATCAAAATCTATATGGTCGACATCTAATAATGCGTTTTCAAAAAGTCTTGCAACAAGCAAGACTTTTTTGACTCTTGAGAGTTAGGGTTATAGTGCGCAACGCGCGTTCCTGCAAGCCTAAGATTTTGACTATCTCAGACATATCCCCTAGCATCTACAGCACCTTCTAGAGTCCTCTTCTTCTTGCCCTAGGAATGCGATTCAGATTGTTATTTTCTCTTTTGAACCTGCAGCAATGAAACTTGGGTCAAGGAAATTCCTTGCAAAATACCGTCAGATTCGACCTGTTTTCTAGACTCCTAAGTCCACAATTGGACTAGTCTCTTGTTGAATACCGTGAGATTTGACTTACTGTCTAGTCTCGTGAACAAGAATTGCTCACTCAAGTCAAAAGTATACCTACGTGGCGGCTTGTGGGATGCATATTACGGCTTGCAAGCCAATAAACAAAGGGTCGTCATCCCAAGACAACAACCCTTCGCAAAATACGCTTTATGTTAGCAATGCTACAAACTTATAGCCTGTCTCCGTCCAGACTAAGCATAAGCCTTCAATGAGCTAATCTTTTGAAACACAGCTGCTGCACCTGCAACAATTTCAACACCGCCATCTGTACCAACATTCAGTAAAGTAGGAGCCTGCATAATACTATAACGCTGAGCCAATTCTACGTTTTCTTCTGCAAGCAAGGTTTCATAAACAATACCCGCTTCATCCATCTGCGCTGCAGCAAATTTGCAATTAGGGCAGGTCCTTGTTGAGACGAGATAGATACCCGCAGGCAGTGAGCTTTGCTTACGATCTGGAGCAGCTTCACCCATAGCGACTGCCACTTCATCATCCATCACAACAGCTTCAGGTTGGGATTCCTTCTTAAGCTGAGACGTAAGCGGATTGTACTCAATGCGGTCGACAAACTCCTGCGACTTTCCATCATTCCAATTTTTCACAGGACGGTAGTAACCAGTAATGCGACTATACACTTCTGTTTCCTCATGACAGCAAGGACACTCGTAAACCTCTCCCACAATGTATCCATGATTTTTGCAGACTGAATACGTAGGAGACATAGTGTAATAAGGAAGCTTATAGTTCTCCGCTATTTTACGCACCAATGTAGCTGTACTTTCCCAATCTGGCATCTTTTCACCTAAGAAAGCATGAAATACCGTGCCTGACGTATAAAGCGTCTGTAAATCATCCTGCACATCAAGCGCACTAAAGATATCATCAGAGAATGACACCGGCAAATGAGATGAATTGGTATAGTAAGGCTTACCCTGATCGTTTGCCGTAATAATATCAGGGAACTTGGCTTTGTCATGCTTCGCAAAGCGGAATGAAGTGCTTTCCGCAGGCGTTGCTTCAAGATTGTACAAATCGCCATACATTTCTTGATAATCAGACAAGCGGTCGCGCATATGATCGAGAACTTCTTTTGTAAACTTTTGCGCTGCCTCTTGTGTCATATCCTGACGCAACCATTGTGCATTCAAGCATGCTTCATTCATGCCAACCAAGCCAATAGTGCTGAAATGGCTCTCAAAAGTGCCGAGGTAACGTTTTGTATAAGGATACAAACCAGCGTCAAGCAGTCTTGTTACAACTTCACGTTTTGTCTTGAGCGAACGAGCAGAAATATCCATTAGATGATCAAGGCGGCGATAGAAATCAGCTTCACTTGTTGAACGATAGGCAACGTGAGGCATATTGATAGTTACCACGCCAATAGAGCCTGTTGATTCACCGCTTCCAAAAAATCCTCCCGATTTCTTACGCAACTCACGCAAGTCAAGACGAAGGCGGCAGCACATAGAGCGTACGTCCGAGGGCTCCATATCAGAATTGATATAGTTACTGAAATACGGCGTGCCATATTTTGATGTCATTTCAAACAGTAGTTGATTGTTCTCTGTTTCGCTCCAGTCAAAATCTCGCGTAATTGAATAGGTAGGAATTGGATATTGGAAACCACGGCCATTTGCATCGCCTTCAATCATGATTTCAATAAAAGCCTTATTGACCATATCCATTTCTGCCTGGCAGTCACCATAGGTGTACGCTTGCTCTTTGCCTCCTACAATTGCAGGCTGATCTTTTAAGTCAGCTGGGCAAACCCAGTCAAGTGTAATGTTGCTGAAAGGTGCCTGAGTACCCCAACGAGAAGGCGTATTTACACCAAAAATAAACGAAGAGATGCACTGCTTTGTCTCGCGATAGGTTAGCTTGTCGGTTCTTACGAAAGGTGCCAAATAGGTATCAAAGCTACTAAACGCCTGAGCACCCGCCCATTCATTTTGCATTATGCCCAAGAAGTTAACCATTTGGTTGCACAAGCTTGCTAGGTGACTTGGTGGTTTAGACGTAATTTTACCTGGAACACCTCCAAGGCCTTCCTGAATAAGCTGCTTGAGAGACCAGCCTGCACAATAACCAGTCAACATAGACAAGTCATGCAAGTGAATTTCGGCATTTCTATGCGCATTCGCCACTTCGTCATCATAGATTTCAGAAAGCCAATAATTTGCCGTGATAGCTCCCGAGTTAGAAAGAATCAAACCTCCAACCGAATAAGTAACGGTCGAATTTTCTTTAACACGCCAGTCTTCAACCTTTACGTAACTATCCACAATATCTTTGTAGTCAAGCAATGTTGCATTGGCATTACGCACCTTTTCACGCTGACGACGATACAGAATGTAAGACTTTGCCACGTCGGCATACCCCGCTGTAGAAAGCACTTCTTCAACGCTATCCTGCACATCTTCAACGCTGACAATTCCGTCTTTGATCTTGGGTTCAAAATGCGCCGTTACATTAAGCGCCAACATATCAATAGTGGAAGGGTGATATTGTTTTTCTAAGGCGTCGAAAGCCTTAGCTATAGCAGCAGAAATCTTAGTAATATTAAAATCTGCAATCTTCCCATCACGTTTTTGAATCTGGTACATACACGCTCCTCTTCCCTGTATGCTCGTTTGCTCTATTGAATACTAGGTGACCGTAGGTTTTAAAACCACTGCCAAGTGAATAACTTCACCCTACCAGCATTATTTGCCGTCGTCAAGCAGACAAAACCTACATATAGGCAACATTTTAGCTACTAATAACTATATATTGTGGTTTACATAATTGATATAAAATTAGGAACAATTAACAGGCAACTACGGAAACGACCTGCAAAAATACTATTTTGTATAGTTTTTATTACGGATAAAATTATAAAAATATCTTACTTTTACACGGGACAAATTCGAAATTAAAAGGAGCATTGCCTAAGCAACACCCCTTTGGTAACACAACATGTAGTAAGGATTTTTAAGATAAAACTTTTTCCTCTTCCACAAGTTCTCCTTCAAAAGAAGCATCTTCTGTTTCGGGAACAAAAGGCTCAAACAAAGGCTCACCATCTTGAGACAGCTCCACCGTACCCGTCAAGACATCAACATACTGATAAGACTGACGAGACTTACGTCCACGCTTTCTATCCACCTCAAGAATAAACAACTGAGGATGAACTTGCATCAAAATGCCTTCACTCTCGACAATTTTTGAACGACCCATATTTGCGCGTACTTTTAAGCGTTGACCTACAAAGTCATCTAACGTATCATGAATGGAGTCTACAATTTTTGCCTGTTTCGCTAAATCCATGTCTGCTCTTTCTTATTTTGCGAACACATATAATCGCTCACAATTATATCATCCTTGTCAAGGGTTAATTCTTATATTTTTCATAAGGCCTGCTCATGAAGAAAAATCTAGAGCCAACCTCGACAAAAACAGTCATTCTGAAGTGGTCTTTGTGCGCATACTCCCATCTAACATTGATATCCCGTTTACTATGGTTGACATACACAGACGACTCTCTTTATTATTTACTTTAGTCTATTCGCGGAAGGTACTCATGAAAACAAAAGAACATTTACTTTGCATGCTTGAGAATAATCGAGATGCTTATCTTTCGGGGGAAACCCTCGCACGCAGCATGGGAATTAGCAGAAATGCCGTCTGGAAGGCCATCAATGCATTGCGCTCTGAAGGCTACGAAATACTAGCCATAACTAACAAAGGATATCAACTTTCTCAGGACAACGACCTGCTATCATGCGCCAGCATTGAGCGCGACCTTGAAGCAGACCATCCTTTTTCGCTCATTGTTCGCAAAACTGTGGGGTCAACCAACATAGAGGCGCGTAAGCGAGCTCTTGATGGCGCGCTCGAGGGAACCGTTGTTGTTGCCGAAGAGCAAACCGCCGGACGAGGTCGTCGCGGAAAGATGTTTTACTCTCCTGCGCAAACGGGTGTCTATCTAAGTATAGTTCTCTACCCCACCCTAAACGTAGACGAAGCGACACGCATTACAACCGCCGCTGCAGTTGCAGGAGCTCAGACAATTGAGCAGCTATCAGGCAAAGAAGCGCGCATCAAGTGGGTAAACGATATCTATTGCGAAGAAAGCAAAGTTGCAGGAATTCTAACCGAAGGTTCCATCGACATGGAATCGGGCTGCTTCAGTTACGCAATCATGGGAATTGGCTTCAATGTCTCGTCGCCAACCGATGGCTTTCCCGAAGAGATCTCCGAGCGCGCAGGGAGTATTTTTGACGATCACGCAGGAACGATTCGCAGTAAATTAGTAGCACGGTTTTTGCAAAACTTTTGGGCGCTCTATCAAGATCTACTTAATGAAACTATTTATTACGAATATCGAAAGCGATGCTTTTTAATAGGTCAGCCTATTATGATTGAACAACACGAGACGAGCACGCGGGCACGCGCAATAGATTTAACCCCTGACTTTAAGCTCGTAGTTGAATTTCCCGACAAGACACGGCAAGCACTTGCAATGGGAGAAGTAAGTACGTCTCCCGCATGATGCTGGTGTTGTTTTAGTAGGTTGCAAACCCACCGAAACCCTCTCCGTATAGAGATTTATAAGAAGAATCATCGCAGAACACCGTATGCACTCCTTGCTTGTCGGTAAATTTGTTATCCTATACAAAAGATTTCACAAAGAGAAAGATAAGCACTATGCAAATTACGCCCGCCGAAATAGCCGAAACACTCGCAATGGTGAGCAGGCAAAATCTCGACATTCGCACGATTACCCTTGGACTCAATTTACGCGGTTGCACCGACGCTGATGTCGATGTCATGGCTCGCAAGGTGTACGACCGTATGACTTCTGCGGCAGAAAAGCTCGTTCCCACGGCAGAGCAACTTGAGCGCGAATATGGCATTCCTATTGTAAACAAACGCATTTCGGTTACTCCCATTGCCGAAATATGCGCAGCTACAAACGCTACCGACTTCACCCCTATTGCTATCGCTATGGACAATGCTGGCAAAGAGGTGGGTGTCGACTTTGTGGGCGGCTTTAGTGCGTTGGTGCAAAAAGGCGCGTCAAGCGCTGATCGTCGTTTGATGGAGTCAATCCCTCATGCGCTTTCGGTAACGGATAGGGTTTGCTCAAGCGTAAACGTAGGATCCACGCGAGCTGGTATTAATATGGATGCTGCCCTCTTGATGGCTGGTATCGTGAAAAAGACCGCCGAAGCCACTGCAGACCGTCAGTGTATTGGTGCTGGTAAACTAGTAATTTTCTGCAATGCCGTTGAAGACAATCCCTTTATGGCAGGCGCTTTTCATGGCTCAGGCGAAGCCGATGCAGTAATCAACGTAGGTGTCTCTGGCCCAGGCGTTGTACGCGCCGTTTTGGCTGACCTTCCCAAAGAAGCGGACTTAACTTCTGTAGCAGAGGCAATTAAGGCTACTGCTTTTAAGATTACCCGCGCAGGCGAACTCATGGCTCGCGAAGCAAGCACGCGACTTGGTGTTCAGCAAGGTATCTTGGATTTGTCTCTTGCGCCTACGCCTGCCGAAGGCGACTCCGTTGCTGAAATCCTGGAAGCTATTGGCGTTGGACAGTGTGGAGGTCCGGGAACCACAGCAGCACTCGCCATGCTTAACGATGCGGTGAAGAAAGGTGGCGTCATGGCATCTTCTTCAGTGGGCGGCTTATCAGGCGCTTTCATTCCCGTATCCGAAGACGCTGGCATGATTCGCGCAGCAGAATGCGGTGCGCTCACCCTCGAAAAACTTGAAGCGATGACCTGTGTATGTTCCGTGGGATTAGACATGATTGCCGTACCGGGAAACACCAGCATCGAAACTATTTTTGGCATCATTGCTGACGAGTGCGCTATCGGTATGGTCAACAACAAGACAACCGCTATACGCGTTATCCCCGCAATTGGCAAACAGGTAGGAGATCGCTTAGATTTTGGCGGATTATTAGGATACGCTCCTGTCATGCCCGTTAATCAGCACGCCGGCACCGTCTTTGCCCACCGTGGTGGACGCATGCCAGCTCCTTTAAACTCCCTTAAGAACTAACAAAGCGCATACCTATTCAACAGTAAAAGAGGTTGCCACATCTGGCAACCTCTTTTACTGTTCTCAGAAAATGAAAATCAAACTTTACCAAAAACGCTATACCGTGCTGAGTGTGCAAATGGGATTGATGTTGCACGGTTTCCTTACGATGAGCGCGCTGTTGGCGTACTGTGCGCATTATTCGCGTGCTGTGCGTACGATAGAAATTGAAAGAAATTGGAGATTGCGGCATACATAAACTCAATTTATCTGGGTGACTTTAAACTTTCTTTACAACGTTAAAAGCGCGACGAGAAATTTTCTTGCCGCGCTTTTATAAACCAACTCTACACTTATTGTATCGGCTTATAACTATCTGCCCTGTATTTTTTTCCTCAGGACTACACAGCCAATTCCACCTAATGACACAAGCGCACCAATTACGTAGGGAAGCACGGTGTTTTCATCGCCCGTTTTTGGCAATGTTTTTTGAGAAACTGCAGACTGCTCTTTAGCTATAACCGTGAACTGCGTCGTTGCACTACCATTGGTACTATTTATAGAAATGGTGTGCGTACCTAACGGTAACGATTTTGTATACTCTCCGCTTAAGGTAAGAATAGTGCTTCCGCCTATAGCACTTGCCTTGCTGCTATCATTTCCTACCGTATGGACGGTCTGAGAGACGCCGTTTACCGTCACTCCCGTATTAAGGTAATCACTAAATTCAGCATCAGACTTAAATTCAGCTTTCTCCCCCTGTACAACAGTTAGGTTAGCGCCGTCCACTATGGTAGGAGGTTTTTTCTCCCAAACGGCATACACAGTAGTATCTGTTACGAAAGCATGTGATGTGATTATTTGCCCATCGTTTGTGAGCGACCATCCTTTAAACTGCTTTCCATCAGGCGCGGTAAACGTTGTTGTGGTTGGTAAATCAAACGACACCCCTTTTGTTGCAGTTTCTGGATTTTGCGAACCACTTCCACCGTTCGCATCAAACGTAATAACGCACGTAGTAATGGGGGCTGTCTTAGTAAAAACCGCAGTCACTACATCACTGTTTGTCATGTCCGCTTTTACCGCAATGGCTTTCAGCGTTGTAGATTCTGTTACATCAAAAGGTTTATTGTATAGCGTACCATTTGTAGGAGATGGATCCGTACCATTTGTTGTGTAGTAAATATCAGCATCAGTTGTTGATGATGCTATCTGCACGCTCTGAGTTGTTTCAAAGTTACCACCATCCGGAGTGAACGATGGATTTGCTACCTTCTCCGGCGGAGCTTCAGCCGTGACGGTTACCTTCCAAACTTGCGTGGTTACACCGTCTTCTGCCGTAACTGTATAATCCACGGTATTTGTAAAGTTTTGCGCCGACCCGCTTCCAGGCACGACACTTGCTCCACTACTTAGTACTATTGTCGGAACAAGGCTTGTAACACTCGTGCCATAAGGTACGGTTAACGCAACGGTATGGCCGTCAACATCAATGACAGAGCTGCCTACTTGTTGCGAAACCGTAAATTCTTCTATGTCGGTTTCAGTGCTTTTTGGCGTAACCGTTATAAATGGATTCAGTGTTGCTGCATACAATCTGTGTCCTGCTGCGTTGGGGTGGAAATCAAAGTTGTTTCCCGAAGCATCTACGACTGCATTTGTTACTTTTTCTGTCGAATTATTAAAAGGAGTGTGAATGTCTACTACGGTGCAGCCGGTTGACTCAGACAATTTTGCTAGACTAGGATTAAAATCAGTCTTTAATCCAGTATCAAAAAAAGCACCGACATTAGCGCCCATAACGACAATATCCTTGTAGGGGTTGTATTGATTCGTAACATATATTTTTGCATCAGGATTTATCGTTTTAATGTGAGTAATTATGGCTTGAATGTTTGAGCATACCGAATCGCTCGTAGCTTTAAAAGCCGCTGCTGTGTCACCAACATACCCCGCATTAACAATAGCAAGAACGGTGAGCATAACACCCAAATCCCCTGCTGCCATCTTAACGGGAACATCCTCAGGAGATATCTGCTCGGCTTCTGCTTTTCCCTCGTTATATTGATCTGCAACAAGAGCATACAGAGTTGCCATTAAATCATTGCCACCTATAGTAATAGTAATATGATTGGCTCCTGTGATTTCCGCATTGTGCGTGCCGGCTGTTATCTCATTCTTAAGCTCAAGTGATGTCTGCCCTGAAACCCCTTTGTTGACAGCAACGATATCTTCTCTCGCATCAATAAGCGCAACAAAATTTTCAGTAGTTGGATTAGCAAGCGCATCTCCAGCGGGAATACTGTCACCAAAAGCAACAAGTTTCTCCTCGGTTGCCGCATAAGCAACGGTGTTCACCATAGGAACCATTCCAAGCGCTACACTAAGTGCAAGTACACCTGATATAACTATGTTTGTTAATTTCAGTTTTTTCACAAGACCTCCTAATTTTCTCTTTCGTAAGTTTACCATTACAACAAAGCTAATCGATGCAAATTCTTTCTCATATATCTTTTTTCGGTAAGTTACCTTCAAAATCAAACAAACTTCTACATCTATCTAATGACACAAAAAGCCCTCAGCTTTGATCTGAGGGCTTTGGATTACAGGCAAGAGCTCGTTGGCTCCTATTCACCAGCCTTGTTGCTTGATCGCGCGTTATTAGTCGCGCGTTAACTTGCGATGGATACGGTGTGGCTTGGCAGCTTCTTCGCCGAGGCGCTCAACTTTATTCTTTCGATAGGACTCAAAGTTGCCCTCAAACCAAAACCAATTGCCGGGATTTTCGTCTGTGCCCTCCCAGGCTAACATATGGGTAGCAATACGATCTAAGAACATACGGTCATGACTAATAACAACCGCACATCCAGGGAATGCCAAAAGTGCCTCTTCCAAGCACTCCAACGTTTCAACATCAAGGTCATTGGTAGGTTCGTCTAACAGCAATAAATTTCCACCCTCTTTGAGCGTGAGAGCCAAATTCAATCGATTGCGCTCTCCACCCGAAAGAACACCAGTTGGCTTTTGCTGGTCAGGACCTTTAAATCCAAAGCTTGAAACATAAGCACGCGTAGGAACTTCAGTTTCTCCTACACGCATATAGTCTGTGCCACCCGACACCACTTCCCATACGCTTGCTTTGGGGTCAAGCCCTTCGCGACCTTGGTCAACGTAGGAAACTTTTACAGTCTCGCCTAATTGTAAGTTACCCGACGTAAGCTCTTCTAAGCCAACAATAGATTTAAATAGTGTTGACTTTCCTACACCATTAGGGCCAATCACTCCTACGATGCCGTTTCGCGGAAGCTCAAAAGACAAGTTCTCGATAAGCACTCGATCCCCGAAAGATTTATGAAGGTTCTCTGCAACCAATACTTTAGAACCCAAGCGAGGCCCAACGGGAATCTGAATGTCACTAAAGTCGAGTTTTTTCGAAGACGCAGCTTCGGCTGCCATCTGCTCGTATTTCTCAAGACGAGCCTTGCTTTTTGCCTGGCGAGCCTTAGGGCTAGAGCGAACCCATTCAAGCTCTGCTTGCAGGCGCTTGGCCATCTTCGCGTCGCGTTGACCTTGAGCTTCAAGGCGAGCGGCCTTAGTTTCTAAATAGGTTGAATAATTGCCCTTATAGGGGAACAAGCTGCCACGATCCACTTCGCAAATCCATTCCGCCACATTATCGAGGAAGTAGCGGTCATGCGTAACCGCAAGTACAGCACCTGAATAATTTTTCAAAAAGCGCTCCAGCCATAATACTGATTCCGCATCAAGATGATTTGTGGGTTCGTCAAGCAACAGCAAGTCAGGAGCCTCAAGCAGCAAACGACAAAGCGCTACGCGACGACGCTCTCCGCCAGAAAGCACGTTGACAGGCATGTCGGGATCGGGGCACTGCAACGCATCCATTGCCTGCGATAGCTGACTATCCAAATCCCATCCGTTAGCTGCATCAATCGCGTCTTGCAGTTTTCCCATTTCGTCCATGAGCGCATCAAAATCTGCATCAGGTTCGCCCATTTCTTCGCCGATTTTGTTAAAGCGTTCAATTTTAGCGAGAACATCGCCAAATGCCTGCTCAATGTTTTCAATAACAGTTTTATCCTCGTCAAGAGGTGGTTCTTGTTGCAGTAGACCCACCGTATAGCCAGGAGTCAAGCGTGCATCCCCGTTAGAGACATCCTCCAGTCCCGCCATCAATTTGAGTAGAGTTGACTTACCCATACCGTTTGGTCCAACCACGCCAATTTTTGCTCCAGGGTAAAACGATAACGTCACATCGTCCAAAATAACCTTTTCACCCTGCGCCTTACGCGCCTTGTACATCTGATAAATAAATTCCGCCACAAGTGCTCCTTGTCTAAACTTTACAAACCTACGCTTATTGTTGCATATTTTACTACGCGTTCGCCAGAGCGACAGCCGCTTTACCAAAAACAATCAACCAAGCAAGTTCTGCTTCGATTGCCAGACTTAGTATAGTTTAAAGAATTCGGATATTTTATTTACACTAAGTGTAGCAATCAGTCAAACAAATTCTGCAGCTACAGCAAGGGTTTTACGAGAGGTCAACTTTGGAAGAGGAATTATTTGAAACCACTTCCGAAAAAACTTTCACAAAAAAATAGAGGCAAGAGCTTAGCGAAAAATCGAGGGTACGGAGAGCAGTGATGCTTGATAGAGCTATACTTCCAGCATCACCAAGCGCCTTATCAGGGGTTCTGTTTTAGATGAAATTCGCCAATGAAATAACGAAGCGAAGATTCTCTCCGTACCTCCGATTTTTTACTTCAATAGCGACTCCTTACACCACCGATCGAGGCACTACCCTCGAGTGCAACCGCGGACGCAAGAGATGTGTGGGTACAGCCGTAGGTATAAAATTAAGTACAAGAGCAAATGCACAGACGCAATCACAAAACCAAACGCGAACAAGTATCTACAAGCACGCATCTACGCGCGCTCTACCTACTCTTAACAAATGTACCTGTTGGCGCTCTTACTTAACTCAACGCACCCAACACGCGCTACTCATCCCCGAAAAATGCGCCTGATTGACGGTTCCACAAATGAGCATACTCTCCATCGGCAGCTACTAGCTGCTCGTGAGTACCATCTTCAACAATAGCACCATCTGAAAGCACAACAATGCGATCAAGGCTTGCCACCGTAGATAAGCGATGCGCTATTACAATTGAAGTACGTCCACGCATCAGGTTTATCAAAGCTTCTTGAATGAGTTTTTCGCTTTCAGAATCAAGAGCAGAAGTAGCTTCATCCAATATCAAAATAGGGGCATCGGTCAAAATAGCGCGGGCAATAGCAATACGCTGACGTTGTCCTCCCGATAGCTTTACGCCACGCTCCCCCGTAAGCGTGTCCAATCCTTGCGGAAACTTTTCAATAAACTCCATCGCGTGAGCACGTTTTGCTGCTTCAATTATCTCTTCATCGCTTGCACCAGGGCAACCATAGGCAATATTTTCACGGATAGTACGGTGAAACAACAGCGGCTCCTGTGGAACATACGCAATTTGATGGCGCAGACTGGTCTGTGCTACGTGCGCAATATTTTGTCCGTCAATCAAGATCTCACCTTCTTGAATGTCCGCCAAACGCAACAAAAGCGTAGTGAGCGTGGTCTTGCCTGACCCCGATCTTCCCACTAAACCAACACGTTGTCCTGCGGGAATATGAAGCGAAAAGTCCTCAAAAACTGACCCAGAACTTGCCTCATCACTATAATGAAAGCTCAAATCATCAATATCTATAACACCCTTATCGACCAGAAGTGCGGGTGCATCTTCATCATCGGCAACCAAACGTGGCTCATCAAGGATTATCGTCATATCGTGAGCATCACCAAAGGCTCGATTTACTTGACGGAAAACTTGAGTGAGTCGATTAAATTGCATGGTTAAGGAATGAGTATAGGTAAACATCATCACTAAAGTGCCCGCGCTGATTCCAAACCAGGCGTTGCCTCCAGAGATAAATATTACCAACATTGTCATAATAACAACAGTAAGAGAACTTGTTGCAACGCCGCGCATAATAGTGGCACGCATACGTATGGAATCCGCCTCGCGAACCTGAACATTAGCTTCGTCAAAAAGCTGACGTTCATAGGCTTCACGACCAGAAGTTTTTACGGCCATAATATTAGTAATACTATCAGAAAGAGCACCTGAAAGCGCATTTTGCGAAGCCGCTGCCTGCGAGTTTAGAGGCAGGATGCGCTTGTAAAGAATATATGATACAGCAGCATATATAATAAGCATAAACACTAAAACTACCGCGTATTGAGGCACGAGTGTAGAGAGAATGGTGATGGCGAAAATCGCTGAGCACGTAATCGGGATTATCGCATAGACAAAACTTTCCATAAGCATGACATATGCACCCATGAACTTCTGCGTCTGACTTACCAGCGACCCACCGAAACGATTCGTGTGAAACGTCATTGACTGATTTGACAGCGTATCAAACGCCTGGGTTGCTAATTCGTAGCTTGCTCGAATTTCTGTCTTCACCGCAAAATAATCCTGCAATTTACTACACGTTTGGCCTACGACATTAGCCGCTATCAGAGCAACCATGTAAGGTCCAAATACTTCCCATACCTGATTAGGCTCAACCTGACCTGCCCCTACCAAGTCAACGATTTTTCCTACAATAAAGGGATTCATGTACGAAAGCGAAAAGACGAAAAGCGCTGTTGAAAAGCATGCCATAAAAAACATCGACCACTGAATTTTGGTGACTTGCCAAAAAAACTGAAGTGTTCGAAATGTTGTTGATCTTTTTTTCTTTACCTCACGCGAGGAAACCACATGACTCACCGACTACCTACCTACTCGCATACTTCCATTTAAGATTTAATCACGCGTTTAGCTGTGACGTTATATTCGTTACTATTTTATAAGCATTACACAGGGAATCATATCCGCATTAACCGAAACAAGCATGATTTCATTTTTCACAAACCTACAACACTTAGCACTCTTTGAACACCGCCCGAACCAAATACTCCACGTTGCCTTCTGGGCCTTTTATAGGAGACTCAATAACGCCTGTTGGCTCAAAGCCCACTTCATTCAACGCTGCACGCACTTCTTCCACCGTGCGTTCGCGAACAGCAACATCACGCACCACGCCGCCCTCTGTTTCACCCTCACGAGATTCAAACTGTGGCTTTATAAGCCCAATAAAAACCGAGCCTGGTTTCGAAAGTCGTGCAAATACACCTGCCAATTGAGCAAGTCCAATAAAACTTAAGTCCGCAACCAATACATCAAACGGCGCCCCAAGGCTTTGAGGGTCTGCTAACTTGATATTGGTTCGCTCAAAGATGACAACCCGCTCATCTTGACGCAGCTTCCAAGCAAGCTGACCGTAGTTCACATCAACACATGCCACCGAAGCTGCACCTGCTTGAAGCAAACAATCCGAAAAGCCACCCGTAGAAGATCCAATGTCAATACAGCGCATCCCCGATACCGTTTGAGAAAACGCATCCAATGCACCCTGAAGCTTATGCCCCCCGCGCGAGACAAAACGCTTACGGTTTTTAACCACCACATCTACACTCGGCAACACTTTTATTGCAGCGCTGGTGGCATACGCATCATCAACTTTTACCTCACGCGCCATGACCGCACGCAGTGCGGCATCAGTAGTAGAGAAATATCCCTGCTCAACCAACAAAATATCAAGTCTTATTTTCTTCATACGATGCAGTATACCCGAAAATCCACTCCTAAATCGATTAAGACATACCGGTTAAAACTGAATTTCAATTCTTAACACCACGTCTCCCACAATACTCTCCAAGAATCCTCCCCAGATCCCTTCACGATGTTTCATTATCCTTAGAATATGCGCCTCTTTGTATCCCCTTCTTCCTCTAAAGCAAGCCATATGCAGGCATTTTATCGCTCAAGCATGCCTCTCCCCCTAAACAATGCGTCATCGCCTAAGGGTATTTAGTATACTGAGCCGC
>CAYJGC010000019.1:0-25515 GCA_964369725.1 uncultured Eggerthella sp. | reverse complement strand
CATTAAGACAGGTTGTTTCGTGGCAGGCGTCAAAACTCTTCCAGATCCGCATCTTAACGCGCGCCTTTTTGGCGCGCGTTCTCTTCGTTTGCTTACTGATGATGCGCTTTTTGAGCAAACGGGAATACGTATTGCGTTTTCTGGGCGTCAGGGCGGCGTGAGTGAAAAGCCCTATGCTTCTTTGAACTTAGGAAGTCATGTGGGTGACGAGCGGCATGTGGTAGAGAATAATCGCGAAATAATGCTTGAGGCTTTAGGGGCTTCGCACATATCGCTTATTCTTCCGCATCAAGTACACGGGAGTGATATTGTATCTGTAGAATCTTGCGAAGAGGACTCTGTGCATGAAGCACAATTGCGCTCGCAAGAAGGAGCTGACGGTGTTGTGGTTGGTGTCTCAGGTGTGGCAACTTTATTGTGTTTCGCAGACTGTGTACCTCTCATACTTGCTTCGCCAACAGGACGCTTTGCTGTTATTCATGCAGGTTGGCGTGGTGTTATGAATGGAATAGCGCCAAAAGCTGTCAGGCAAATGGCTCAGGATGATTCAGAGATACTTGGTGCTTACGCACCATCTTTCTATAATGTTTACATAGGACCTCATATTCATGCAGAGTGTTTTGAAACGAGTACTGAAATATGTCAGAACTTTGTTGAGCGCTTTGGTGAAGCGTGTGCGCCTCGGAAGCATTATGTTGACATGCTGGAAGCGCTTTCGATAGGGCTTGAGGAAGTGGGTGTCGTGCGTGAGCGTATTGCAGACGCGGGGATATGCACCAAATGCAGTTCTCAAGATTACTTTTCATATCGTGCATCAGGTGGTGTTTGTGGCCGTCATGGCGCTTTTGCGTTGAAAGAGGGGTAGTGCGTGAGTTTTGAAGTGAGGTACAACAAAATCCTTGAAGAGATAGCTGCTTGTTGTTTGACGGCAGGACGCGACCCTCGTGAAGTGCGTTTGGTCGCGGTTTCAAAAACAGTAGGTCTGCCAGATATTAATGAGGCAGTGTTGGCGGGTGCTCATGATTTTGGTGAAAATCGCCCAGATGCTTTAGAGGAAAAATCACGCGCACTCCCCAATGAAACGTGGCATTTTATCGGAAATATTCAATCACGGAGAATTTCTGACATAGTTACTCATGCAAGTTTAGTGCATTCGTTGTATCAAGAGCATCACCTTGTTAAGCTTAGTAAAGCAGCTTTTGCTATGGATAAAGTGCAAGATGTTCTTCTGGAAGTTAACATTTCGGGAGAGGCAAGCAAGAGTGGTTTAGCGCCAAAAGATGTTGCTGGCATGCTTGAGCAATGTTTGAAAAGCTCAAATATCCGTGTGTGCGGACTTATGACGATGGCACCACGCGGAAGCAAAGATATCGCTCGCGCGTGTTTCGATGATCTTGCGCGTTTGCGTGAAGATTTGTGCAAAGAGCTTAATGAGGATCAGTCACGTTCATTCAAGGAGCTTTCTATGGGAATGAGCGATGACTGGCAAGAGGCGGTTTATGCGGGTGCTACCATAGTGCGTATCGGTAGGGCTTTGTTTGATGGTAATAGTGCTGGTGTATAAGACACCTCGCACGGAAATTCCAGCAATGGTAAAGCTATTGGGACAAAAAGAAGCAGGAGAATAACGTGGAATTGCCAAGAATTAATCTATCGGATCAAGGGGTGCTCGGCGGTCTTAAAGCACGCTTGGGTTTTCCTGTCGATAATCACAGCCGCGATGACTACAATGATCGAGGTTATGATGGTGCTTACGACGATAATTACGAAGACGATTATAATGAGGGATATGCAGACCACAGCTTAAGTTACGGTCGCTCTGCCGAAGGTTACGATGTTACCGTGGGCACTGGGTACGACCGTCAAGAATCAGCGTCATCTCGTCCTACGTACGGCGACCGCGGTCGAGTAACTACGCGTGCCGCTGGAATAAGCACTCCTCGTCTTGTCACTATGGACGATGTGCGAGCAAGTACGCAAATCCCCGAAAGTCTGAATCGAGACCCACTGCCTGCGCGCCAGGTTTCTTCTTTAGGGACAAGGCGCAATGTTCATACCATATCAGAGACAGCAACTACGAACTCTCCAAATACCCCTGCAGCTCGCGCTGCTGCCGCCGCATCGCGCGGTCGTGAAAGATCGGAGAGTTTAAACTCGCTCTTTGTTCCTCCTGCGTCGGATTCGATGGATGAAAGCAGCTTCTCTTCGGAAACATCAACAGGTGCTTCTTCTACAAAAAATTCGTTTGATCCTTATGCTGCGTATGCCGGAGCGGGAGTAGGAAAACATAGTCCAACCAGGTCATTTACGGTACTTAAGCCTATCAATTATGGTGAAGTTGAACGCATTGCTAAGGCGCTAAAGGCAGGAGATGCAGTAGTTCTTGCGCTACGTAGTACCCCCGATAGTCTATCAAAGCGAATCTTAGACTTTGCATTTGGTGTTTCGAGCGCTCTTGATGCAAGCGTTGATTGTGTTGCTGACAAAGTGTTCGTGATAACGCGGGGTGCTGCTTTATCCGATACGGAAAAGACATCGCTGCGCAATCAAGGAGTTTTATAATGCCCTTAAGTCAAAATGTGCGAATTGCCTTAATTGGTGGTGGCAAAATGGGCGAAGCAATCATGGGTGGTTGGATTGCAAGTGATAGCGGAATTGCAAAAGACGTTTTACCAGAGAACTTCGTTGTTGTTGAATGCAGTGAAGAGCGAAGGAGCTATTTGCTGGATCGCTATGGTGTAGCTTGTGTTGCGGAGGCTTCAGAAATCCAGGGTTGCGTAGATGTGGTTTTACTGGCGGTGAAACCTCAGGTTATGCGTGATGTTGTCATGAATTGCGTTGAGACTTCAGTGTTTTCGGGAGGCAGTCAAGGTCCCCTGTATATTTCTATCGCGGTTGGATTAACCACATCCTACCTTCAAGATTGTTTACCCCGTGATGCGCGTCTCGTGCGAACAATGCCTAATGTGCCTCTTCTCGTAGGCGCTGGTGCTACTACCATAAGTCAAGGCAAGCATGCACAAAATGAAGACACGGAGTTTGTGTATGAGCTATTCACCTGTTTGGGAGATGCTTACCTTGTGGATGAATCGCTTATGGACGCGACTGCAGCAATTAGTGGGTCAGGTCCTGCATACGTGGCGGCTATGATAGAGGCTTTGCGTGATGCCGGTATTACGCAAGGTCTAGATTTTGAATTGGCAGAAGCTCTTGCTTTGCAAACAGTATATGGAACAGCGGCGCTTATTAAATCTTCGGGACAAACGCCTGAAGAGACGCGTATTTCGGTGTGTAGTCCCGGAGGAACAACACTTGCTGCTCTCAAGGCAATGAACGAGAAGGGTTTTACCGAGGTGTTTGATGCGGGTGTTGCTGCGGCAATTCGTAGGTCAAAGGAGCTTTCAGCATGATAAATTTGCTTCTAGCGGTGGTAGAAGTCTATTCAATGATTTTAATTGTTTATGTTCTTACGTCTTGGTTTCCGCAAAAGCCGGGAATTATCGCCGATGTGCGCAGTGTTTTGGGGAAGGTGTGTGATCCCTATCTTGATTTGTTTAGAAAATTAATTCCTCCAATTGGAGGAATGGTGGACATTACCCCCATTATCGCCTTACTTGTACTACAATTAGGAGTAAGTTTCATAATTAGGTTGTTTTAACGCATATAAGAGTGCAATCGCCAGAAGTGGCACAGGATGAAGGGATCAAAAGATGGCTATCACTTCGAATGATATTCACAATCAGAGTTTTTCTATCGGCCGAAAAGGTTATGATGTTGACGAGGTGGATGTGTTTTTAGAGCACGTTGCCAATGAGATTGATGCGCTTAATGCACAAATCGAACAACTCGAAGGAGGTTTCGATTCTCATCGTTTTGATGGTTTTGATACCCCTGCAACAAGTATTATTGAGCCAGTGGTGGACGAAAGCGCTTTGGCTGAAAAAGATGAGCTAATTGCAGACCTTGAGCGTCAGCTTGAGGCCAAAAAGGCTGATGACAATGCAATTGCACAAGCGTTGATTATTGCGCAGCGCTCAGCTGATGAAATTCTAGCTAATGCTAATTCAAAATCTGCTGCTACTATTCAAGAAGCAGAAAACGAAGCGCAACGCATTCTTGATAAGGCGGAAGCAGACAAACAAAAAGTTCATGATGCTATCGATAAGCTGAGAGATGATCGTGAAGACGTGCGCGAAGAGTATCAAGAGCTTCTTTCAGACTTCATTAATGACGCAACACGTAAGTTGGCTGAAATAGCTTCCGCAACTCCCGTAAGTGCGCATGCACGAGTTGGTGCGGGTGCTACAGTAGCTCCGGTAGCGTTTGCAAATCATGCAACCCCAGCTCCCACACTTGATGGAGCGGGTGCGTATTCAACACCACAAAACCTCATGACCGGTGCCGTTGCGGTTGCAGCTGCCCCAAGTCCATCTCCTTTCGAAAAGGATCTTTCTGGCTTTGGTGACGCTGATGATGCCTTTGAATTTGACGAAATTGACTAAGTAAGCACTTTTTTATAACACCATAGTAGAGACCTAAAGTAATTCGATACTTTAGGTCTTTTTTGTCACCTGCTTAAAGAGCTTCAGGCAATACCTTCTTAAAGCAGGCATGATCCGAAAGGGTAGGCAGTTCGATCTACTTGCCTCTTATGTAGGCTCCGAAGGCTCCAAAAGCCTAAAGGGCAAACGTGCTCCTTACCGTCAGCGCCTCCTTTGAAGCAGGTAGGATGCATACTTCTTGCAAAGATGCTAGGTGCTCGCTATTATGAATTTAGTTAGCTGAGCGAAAACTCGAGAGGTGTGGATGCCTAGGTAGGAGCATTACTATGATTGACAAAGGAGCATTTCACTGCTTAAGTTATGGGATTTATATAGTAGCTTCGCAAAGCGGAGCAAAACGAGCTGGATGCGTGGTTAACACGTTTCAGCAAATAACATCTTCTCCTTTGCAAGTTAGTATTGCGCTCAATAAAGATAATGAAACAAATAAGGTAATTAGCGAAAGCAAACGTTTCACAGCGGTGTGTCTTACTCAAGAAGCTTCCATGGAACTGATTGGCGCCTTTGGCTTTCATAGCAGTTCAGATAGAGACAAGTTGGCAGAATGTAAGATTATGTATGATGAGGCAGGGATTCCCTATATTTCTGACCTTGGAGTCGCTGCTCGTTTTTCTGTGAGGGTTGTTGAAGTGGTAGATGTTGGTACGCATACCTTGTTTATTGGTGAAGTGGAAGAGTCTGAAAAGCTCAGTGCTATTGAACCTATGACATACGCTTTCTATCATCAGGTTAAAGGGGGTAAAACACCTCCTAAAGCATCAAGTTATTTGGGAGATGAGGTATCTACCGAGATGGCTTTGCCTGCAGAAGAGCCCAAGAGGGATAACGCAGCCGTACAGCAAACAAAACCAATCTGGCGTTGTAGTGTGTGTGGGCATGAGGAATACCTCGATAAATTACCCAGTGATTACGCTTGTCCGATTTGTGGTGTTGATAGCAAAAAATTCAGACAGGTTTAGCTTTAAATCCCCCTTTAAATACTACGACTGTGTAAGTTGTTTTCCGTGTCCGCTTATCTTTCATAAGCTAGGCGGATACGCTTGTAAAAAGGTGCTAAGACAACAAAGGTATCTTGCGGTATTGCTTTCAGTTCTCTTGTAACTCATATGAATGGGACTACCTCAACTATATGATGTAGTCTAGTATTGTGTATTGCAAATGCTTGGGGCTATGAGTATACTTGTGGCAGCAAAATAAGCCATATGGGGAAGCTTGCAAAGGGGGTAGGGTTGACATGCAAAAACGGGCAAGATGCTATGAGGACGCATTGACAGGTTGCTCGTTGGTGCTCTTTGATGCCGAAGAAGGTATCTATTACGATCCTGAAATTACTGCTGAAGATATTCGTGATACCAGTCAAATAAGAGGTATTGGATCGAGCGAAGGAACTTGCGAGTCACTCTTTTTTCCTGGCTGTTCACTTATGAATTATGCTCCTGAGCTGCTGGAAAAAACCTACGACCTCCTATATGAAAAAAAATTAATAGAAGGCATATCGCTTCTTTGCTGTGGCAAGCTTCTTGAATATGAACAAAATGCAGAAGAGGCTATTTTCACATTTGAAAGTCGCCTGATGAGCGCGCTTCACGCAAAGGGAATTCGTCAGATTGTCGCTGCATGCCCAAATTGCGTCGCAACTTTGCGTGCTGCTCTTGCGCGAGCTCATGAAAGCGAGATTAAAGTTGTCGCATTGGCTTCACTATTGCACGAAACAGGCGTAGAAGTTCCTGCAGATGTAGTCTTGCGGGCAAGTAAAGGCGAAGGTATTCAAGACTCTGATTGCGTTGAGAAAAATACGTTACCAGCAGATGGCAGGGCTCCTTCATGTTCTTCCTCTGAAAATGTGACAAGATCTTTGCTGGAGGGAGATTATTCATCATCTCAGGGGAGGATTTCTTTACAGGCCGTTTTAAGCGGCGAAGCGGAAGAGCCAATGCCTATTGCTGACATGGATGACGTGAGTGTTTCGGTGGTGTTTTCCGAAGACGAAAACGCACTTGCTCCGCTTAATGCGCTTGAAGGCGCAGATCTTGATTCAGTGCACATTGCAGTGCATGATTCTTGCCCCGATAGAAGTGTAGGAGAGTTTGCTCAGGGAGTTCGAGGATTATTTCCTGAAGAGTTGCTGGTAGAAAAAGTACACCATCACAAGAAATCATTTTGCTGTGGCTCTCTTGCGCGTGCAATAGGTAATTTGGTTGTGTCTGAAAAAGCTTCGTACCTTCATGGCCTTGAGGCGCGTGCAGCTGGAGCAGACTTACTTGTTGTTGCTTGCGTAAGCTGCGCTCGTCAATTAGGAAAAGCCCAAAGCGAGATTCCGGTTTGTCATTATTTGGAACTGTGCTTTCAAGAATATATAGATTGGTCAAGAGTTCCTGACTGCATGACAACTCGATTTTTGTTTGAAGAGTCAAGTGGAACGCGTGACTACAAAAAGATGAACAAGCAGGTGGATTAAGATATGAAAGAGATCCGTGCAACAAATTGTCACTATTGCGGCTATTTGTGTGCTCTTAAGGCAACAGTAGAAGAGGGACGTGTTGTAGACATCGAGCCCGATGTTACGCGTTTTCCTTACGATGAACGCATTGTTCGTCAATGTCGCCGCTGGCATATGAATCTGTCAGATTTAGATGCTGACGATCGCATAAATTACCCTCTTCGCCGTGTTGGTGAGCGGGGCAGTGGTAAATTTGAGCGTGTGACATGGGAAGAAGCGCTTGATGACATAGAGATGCGCCTGCGCGCCTTAATTAATGAGCACGGTGCGCGCACTTTAGCAAGCGCAATCGGTGGTCCACACGCGTCATTTTGGCCATTGCATCGTTTTATGAATTTATTGGGGTCTCCTAATAATATGGGTATAGGGCAAATTTGCTGGAATCCACGTATTTGGATGGATGCGGTGACGTTTGGCTGGACCATTGAAGCTGACATTACCCCATCTATTACTGAAACCTTGTTTATTTGGGGTACCAATCCGGCGCAATCAGACAACTCTGCATTCTGGCGTTCGCTTATAGCCTTAAGCAAGACAGAGGTGAATTTGGTTGTCGTAGACCCACGTTTTACCCAAACGGCTCGTCTCGCAAGCCTATGGCTTCCCATTAGACCTGGCACCGATTGCGATCTTGCGCTTGGTCTGTTGCACGTCATCATAAAAAATGGTTGGCAAGATCATGATTTTGTTGACACGTGGTGTCATGGTTTTCATGAGCTTGAAGAAGCTGTTGGTGGATATACGCCTGAAGTAGTGTCTTCAATTTGTGGGGTTCCGGCTGCGGATATCGTTGAAGCAGCACGTTTGTTTGCGCAAGCGTCAGCAGCAGCCTTGGTAAGTGGTCGCGGTATTGATCAATCGGGAGCGGCTGTTGCTCCTACTCATCGCGCCATTGCTTGTTTACGTGCAGTGACCGGCAATCTTGATAAACCAGGTGCTTGTGTGATCACTGAGAGTAGTGACTTTACGCCTGAGGTTGACCTTGAGATGAGTGTTTCTATAAGCGACGAATGCCGTGCAGCGTGTCTCAACACTGCCATAACACCCTTGCAAAGTTATGATGGTTGCGATGCTATGGCTAAGCTCACGGGTAAGCATGGCAATTATCTCCCTGTTCGTTATCTTGCGTCTGCTCATCCTGAGCTTGTTTGGAAAGCAGTGCTCGAAGGAGACCCATATCCCATCCGTGCGCTTATTATCGAAGCTACCAATCCGCTTATAACCTATGCAGATACGCCGCTGGTGCACAAGGCTTTGCACGCACTTGATCTGGTGGTGGCATTAGAGTATCGCTTGACTCCTACTGCTGCTTTGGCGGACTATGTTCTTCCTATTGCTGGAGCTGTAGAGCGACCGGTATTTCAAGCACATGGTGGCGTTGCAAATATAGTTTATGGCGGCCCTGCAGCGATTGAGCCGTATTATGAACGTCGAACAGATTACGATGTTTTCCGTGAGCTGGGAATTCGTTTTGGGCAAGAAGACCATTGGCCCTGTGAAACCATGCAAGAAGCCTTTGCTGCAACCCTTGCAGACATACCTATGAGTTGGGAAGATTTTTGCCAAATAGGAATCTATGCTCCTCAATCACGTTTTTTTAAGTATCTTGAGCAAACCGAAACGGGCGAGATGCGTGGCTTTGCAACAATCACAGGCAAGGTTGAATTGGCTAGTGAGTTTTTGCATCAATTAGGCGGTGCACGTGTTCCTCAGGCACATACAAAACCTTTATTACTTGACCAGAAGAATTGTAATTCAAGCAGCAAACATGCTTCGTATCAAGCGCAACAAAACACACTTAGTAAAGACAAAGCTGAAGAAGAGGGTATAGAGCTTATCTTGGTGACCGGTGCACGTAAGCAGCCTTACAACGCGTCAATGTACTTACAAAATCCCGAATTCCGCAAACGTTATCCCCATCCTCTTGCAGAAATAAGTGAAACAACCGCCGCGCGACTTCAAGTAAGCCAGGGAGATGAAGTGCTTGTTTCGACGAATAAGGGTGAAGCGCAATTTGTTGTTGACATTATTGCCATGCGTGATGATGTGATTAGCGTTGATTATGGTTGGTGGTTCCCAGAGCTTACTCTCGAAGAGCCAGAATTAGGTGGATACAAGCGTTCAAATGTGAACATGCTTACGAGCAGTTCGCTTGAAGATGCAGAGCCGCTTATTGGCACGTGGAGTTATAACGCCATTCTTTGTAATGTCCGTGTATTAGATCAATCTTTGTAAAGTGAAAGCGACAAAAGGAGTAATTATGTCCGAAAAGAAACACGCCCTACTGCTCTTCAGCAAGCCTCCTGTACCGGGTTTGGTAAAGACGCGTCTTACAAGACAGCATGGCGGCGGACTTACTGAAGAGCAATCGGCAGAATTTTTTCGCCGCAGCATTTATGACGTAAGTGAATTGTGTATGCATGCGCTTATTGAGCTTCAATGGGCTAATGACGCAGCAGTTGCTGCTGATCCTGAAGCAACTAAGGTTACGTATGACTTCTTCGTGTCTTCAACATCGGAAGAAAGTGTTGAACTCATGCGTGCAACGTATGACGAAATTGGTCCTTGGCCTATGGAAATCCATTATCTAATCGATTCGGGTAAAACTTTTGATGATCACTTTGATGACGCATTCGCGCAGCTTTTTTCTATGGGGTATGAAAATATCGTCTCGGTAGGTGGAGACATTCCTTTGCTACCTAAAACGCATATCTCACAATCGTTTCAATGGCTTGAATACTTCCAAGAACAGGGAACTCCTGGCTTTGTGCAGGCTCCTTGTCAAGAGTGTGGAACTTCGCTTGTGGGCTTTAGTAACAACACGCCTATCAATAATCAAGGTGTCTATTACAACTTGGATGGTTTGGCGGCTCTTGATGCCTATGTTGCAAAGATTAAAGAAAAAGATATTCCGTCAGTATTTCTTTCGCCGGTGTCTGATGTTGACCTTATGAGCGACTTGGCGCATGCTATTTCATGCTTGCGTGCAATAGAGCTTGCGGCACCCTATCAACCCGAACTTTTTGTTCCACGACGCGTTATTGACTGGATCGATTATATGGGATTTCGTGTAAGCACTCCTCCTAACGAGGAGCATGACCCTCGTCAATATATTGATAAATAAGTAAGGTGTAAGATGTCTAACGTACTTCACACTACCACAGCTCTGTGTCCCCAGTGTCTCAAAGAGCTTCCTGCTGAAATAAGTACTGATGAAGAAAATGCCGTCTGGATGAGTCGCTCCTGCCCAGATCATGGCATGGTTCAAACGCGTATTTGGCCAGATGCTGATCACTACACGTGGCTGCGTTCGCTCGCATTCCCTGCTACAAGACCTATCGATACGCACAGGAGCAATGAGCCGTGTCCGTTTGGTTGTGGGTTGTGTCAGCGTCACGTACGTCGTGGTACGCTCTATGAAATCGAGGTCACGCAAAAATGTAACCTTCATTGCCCGGTATGCTTTATGAGTGCAGAAGATGGCAAGGGTGACCCAACGATAGATGAGATTGATGCTATGTATGACGCTATTGCTCGCAGCGTTGGTGTTGATGGTGCAGTTCAAATTACTGGAGGAGAGCCTACCTGCCGCAAAGAGCTGATTGACATCATTGCACTTGGTCGTTCGAAGGGCTTTTGGGGTATCGAGGTTAACACCAATGGCTTAGTGATTGCAAAGCGCGATGGTTATCTGGAGCAATTAGTTGCGGCTGGAATGACAGGGGTGTATCTGTCTTTTGATGGTCTCACTGGTGAAGTGTATGAAGCAACATGCGGTCGCGACATCCTTGACATCAAACTGCGCGTTATAGAGCGTTGTCGCGAAGTGGGCGTCCAGTGTGTATTGGCTATGACGGTAGTATCAGGCCTCAACGATGATCAAGTGGGTGATGTAGTTCGCTTTGCGCTTGAAAATGCCGATGTGGTTGCAGGCGTTGCCTTGCAGCCTGCTTTTACCTCGGGACGATTTGAGGTGGGACGACTCACGCCAATTACCATGGGTGATGTCATTTTCTCCCTTGCAGAACAAAGCCAGGGTATGATTAAGCCGCGCGACATTTGGCCGTTAGGCTGCTCTCATCCTCTTTGTGATACGGGTACGTTTTTGGTACCTGATTCTCAGGCGCCAGGTGGCTTCATTCCTGCTACGCGTGACTTAACTGAAGAAGCATACCGCGAAGGGTATAGCCCCGATTCACCCCAAGGCTCGGTCTTTTTGGACATTTTGGCCAAGCAAGGCATTGATGTGAGTCGTGGCATGTCGCTCATTATTATGAATTATATGGATGCGGGCACGATGGATGGCGAACGTTTGCGTGAGTGCAGTATGTTAGTAACGGTGCCAGATGGGCGCACCATTCCGTTTTGTTCGTATCATTTAACCGACGGATGCGGCAAGCGTGTATATGCGCCGTGGTGCAAGCCTGAGCTTGCTTGCTAGAGATGAGCAAAGGGGAAAACATGCAATTTGAAGTAGAAAATACGGGTCAACCTAAGGTTAGCTACTACGTACATATAAATCGTGAGCTATGTGATGAATGCGGTTTGTGTGAGGCTTTTTGCCCCGTAGAAGTTTTTGAGATGGAAGAAGGTCCTCAAGCTGTTAGAGCGCAAGATTGTTGGGGATGTGAAACGTGCGTCGGACAGTGTCCTCAGCATGCTATTCGCATTGAGGCTACCGAAGAGGCTCGCATGCAAAGCAGTGACTATCCTCAAGCGGATCCATTGCCAGCAGATAAGGTGGCACTGTATCGCGAATGGTCTGACGCCTTGCGCGAAGTGCTTGGTCTGCGCTGGAACCCGGTGGCAATTTCGCTCATTAAAGCGGGCGATCCACTGCCCGATGTACCTGTACCTCCCGAGCGCATGCGCTATTGTCAGTCGCTCATGGCGGCACGACGTGGTCGCTCGCTCATGTTGCCTGCTAATCGTCATGCATGTCCCGACGGTACTGCAATTTTAGGTCTCACTGGTATTCCTGCCAAGCTTGCCAGCGGTGAGCTCTATGTATTGTTCCATAAGCTTGATTCTGTTGAAGCAGCAAAACGTATGGTAGGAGAGCGTCCTTGCTTGCCTGAGCGTAGCGTGGCTGCAACGGTTACGACTCCTTTAGCTGAGGCAAAATGCGACCCTGATGTGATTGCTGTTATTGCACAGCCTGAGCAAGTGATGTGGTTGAGTATGGCAACCTCATACTACACAGGCCATCGACATGATTTTCATGCCAGTGGCTACAATGCTCAGTGTGTTGAAACCACGCTCTTGCCTCATACCAGTGGCCAGCTAAACATATCTTTTGGCTGCTATGGTTGTCGTGCATCAACTGATGTTGGTGACGACATGATGATGATGGGTATCCCTGTGTCTCTCATGAAAGATACTATAAAAGGTTTGCGTGAATTGGGGAAAAAAGCTATCCCTCAATCTCGTAATAAGATTTATTTGCCGGTTGTTTAAGGAAGTCAAAACGCTATGTATGAATTATTTACCTTACATGATGCCCACCCTTCCAACCTTGAGGCCATTAACTGCCTGAGTCATTCAGAAGGGTTTGGTGTTGTCGAGAAAGGCGATACCGTGCGTGTGGCACTTAATGAAGATGGCGAAGTGGTGGGATTTATGCGCCTCGTGTTTGATGATAGTGGCGTATGTCATATTAATCCTGTAGTGGTATACAGTACGTGGCGTCGTTTTGGCGTAGGTCGGGCTCTTATGAATGATGCCTTGAAACGTTATGGTGAAGTGCGTTTGGTATCGCGGGGCAGCAGTTTGCATTTCTATGAAGCGCTCGGCTATGAATCGTGTGAATGGGATGAGATCAAGTCAGAAGTAGCTGCAGAGTGTGACGAATGTGAAATGCGAGAAGAGTGTAATCCTTCACCCATGAAAGCAATCTTGGCATATCCAGAATACGGAACAGCTGGGTAAGTGGAGTTGTCGGGCAAGCGCCTTGCAGAACGAGCGCGCAATCGAAGAGAAATTTATTAGGTGAAATTACTATGACTATTGCATCAGCGTACGAGACACTTCAAAATGCTCGTTTGGGCTGCAATGGCTGCGGTGACTGTGTCTTTCGCTGTGAAGTGCTAAAGGATGTAGGTAATCTTACGGTAGGCAACATAGTACGATACATGGTAGCAACTACGTACGATTCTAATTTTCAGCCGCTTGATCTAATAAGTCCGGAGCAAGCGGCTTGTGCTTTGCAAAACGTTGCTACCTTTGCTTATGATAATCCTGCTTTTGTTTTCGCGGTGCGCCGCTGTTGTCTGTGTGCTTTTTGTACCGCTTCGTGTCCGCGTCTGGTCAAGGCCGATCAGGTGTTTTCTGCCATTCGAGAGCTTTTTACTTTGGCAGGTGTGGTAACTTCGCAAGGATTTGAATCTACACAGGTAGATAAAGAGTGGCATATTTTCTCGGTATATCGCGCTGTGTATGGAGTAGCGTACCCCGACATTCCTCATGTAGGAGATCTTGCAATACGTAAGGATGATTGTGAAGAGTCTTGTGCAGAAAATCTCGCCGATACCCTCTTTTTTCCTGGTTGCCCCTTGGTAAGCTATGCTCCACATATTACGCGTGCCGTGTACGCTAAGCTAGGTGAGCTAGGATTTAACGCGGTTATTTCAGAAGAATGTTGTGGTAGCCCCCTTAAGACTGCGGGGCTAGCAGATAGAGCACAAGCCTTTCGCGAGCGAATTGTGCACGAGGCACTTGCTGCGGGCATTAAGCGTGTGGTGTGCGTATGTCCAGGATGCGCTGAAGAGCTGCGCTCGGTTGAAGTGGCATCTCAGCTTGAATTTTTAGCATTACCCCAGATATTACTAGATGCAGGTATGCTATTAGATGCTGAAATACTTGCAAATAGCCAATGCAGTGTATTTGATTCTTGTAACGACCGGGCCGGAGCGTTTGGGAAGCCTCTACGCATGCTTCTCAGCAACGCAAAGGTAAAAGAAATGTCGTGTGCGGGTACTCAAGCGCTTTGTTGTGGAGCAGGCGGTGCCGTGTCTCTTGTCGATCAAGCTATTTGCGATCGACGCGTCCAGCGAGTGTTTGATATGGCTCCTCAAGGTACCGAGGTTATTGTGACCAACTGTCCTACCTGTAGTTATACTCTTGCTGCGTATGAGCGTGCAGGAGCGCCGGCAGCAAAGGATAGGAATATTTCTGCTGATGCTGGGTGTTTTGTAGAAGATAACTCCGCAGAACTACCTAAACATATTAATTACCTTGAGCTTTCATTTGGTATGTCATTCAATTGGGAAGAGGTCTTTGCTAATTTAGAATCTATGTGGAGCGGCGAATATGGCGAATGGGTATGCTATCAGTTGTCCTAGTCAATAAGGCCTAATAGAGGCTCCTCAGGGGCTTATGCAAGCAAAGAATAAGATTTTGGCCTACTAAGCCTACTAAGCCTACTAAGTTACTAAGAATAAAGTCAAAAGGTCACGGCAGAGAAAACCCCCGCAGTAGCATTTGAACTGCGGGGGTTTGTTTACTTCGCATAAGCCTGAAAGGCTTGTTTTACTAAGATAAATGGTTAAGCTGCACTCTTTGTTTTATCTCTTGCTATCTGAGCTCCACCAAAGAGGAAGAAGTATACAAAGGGCAAGAGTAGTCCAATTGCCATAAGAGGCAATGCATAAGGCTGACTTGACCAATTAGGCACAGCAAGTGGGCAAACAATACAAAGAGCGGCAAGAATAACAACAATCAAAAGCATTACGATGAAAGGTGTCTTGCCTGTCTCAAGAAGCGCTGCTTCGCCTTCGGCAGTACCAAGTTCATCAATTGACTTGCCTCCTGTTTCGCGAACAAACAGGGCGGTGCAGATAAAGCCAAGAGCAAACGGAATGATTAGTACAAGAACCACGGAATTCCAATTAGTTCCACCGGTGGCTGTTTGGAAGAATGCCATCGATGCGATACCGCCTAATACGATAGAAGAGGCTGAGCCGCCAAAGCGAGCAAACGCCTGACACCAAGATGTGCCGGTATTGCGAATAGCAGTGGGGTAGCTTTCTGGCATAAGAGGCTGAATTGCCGTAATGGCATAGTTGAGGGCAAAGCCAAAGAGAAGCATAAGACCTATACAGAGCACAAAGCTGTTGGGTACAACAAATATCGAACACAAAACGATTGCGACGATGCAGAACAGCCATGAAAAGAGTAGATTACGCTTTCGTCCTACTTTGTCAGCAACAATACCTACTAAGATATTTGAAGCGATAGCAGCTGCGTTATTCCAAGTCTGCAGAGCAACAGCCTCTTCAGCAGAATAGCCAATTCCGGTAAACCAGCTAGGGAGCCAGGTGTTCATGCCATATACGCAGAATTGACCGACAAAATAAGTTGCCCAAATAGCACAGGTAGCAACAATATACTTGTTTGAAAACAATACACTCGGCGTAGTCTTAGCAGGCTTTGGAGGAACAACCAACAACGCAGGGTCATACGTATGAGAGGTATGACGCGTTGCTTGTTCAATTTCGCTCAGACGACGACAAGCTTCTTCTTTGCGACCCGCATTGGCGTACCAATGAGGTGTTTCGTGCATAACAAAAATAAGAATGAAGCCATAAATAACGGGTAGAGCGCCTATAAGGTAGCAGATGCGCCAGTTGGTGTACATGCTTGCGGTACTGCCGTCTGCAAGGGTATATACAATCTCATTGGTGAAACTACCGAGCAAAGGCGTAGCGGCGTTGCAAATAGGGATAGCTATGAGACCCGCTAATACCCAACCAAGTACCATAAATGCCATACCAGCAGTCACGAAGACGCCGCGACGATTCGACGGCATACTTTCTGAAAAGGTAGTTGTAACGATAGGAATGCAAGAGCCAACGCCAAGACCAGCGATCAGACGGAAGGCAGCAAAGAAAGCGAGGTCATTCGCAAAGGCTTGAGGCAGAGTGAAAAAACCGTAAAACATTACTGCCAAAATAAGGGTCTTCTTGCGTCCGAGCTTGTCTGACAGGATGCCGCCTATCGCGCCACCGATTACCATACCAAGTAATCCCCACGTGGTAAGCGATCCCATTAAAGCGCCCGGGTTAGCCGTTTCAGGCCAAAACGTTCGTGCAATAAAAATGTTGGTAGAGTTGACGATCATGAAATCATAACCATCGAAAATCATTGCAAGGCCCAGCAAAGCAAATACGAGCCACGTATGCTTACTGATGCCAATGGAGTCTATCACCTCCGAAATGGTAAATTCTTTTTTGTCCACCTTAATCCCCTTTCTCACTACGTTGGATGCATCGCGTTTGCTCGACGCACATTAGGACGTAGAGTACGAAAAGTCGGGGGTATCATCCTCATATCAGTGGTATGTTTTAAGCGGTAAGCGTCATACTAACAAGGTTGATTTCGGGAAGTGGTTAGTACAACTATACGCAGCTCACGAGCTAGTTGCCTTCATTTTTGAGCTCGTTTTGAGCTTCTTCAACCATTACAATAAGCTCATGTTGGTTGTGAATGTCTAGCTTGCGATAAATATGAGCAATATGTGTTTTCGCGGTGCTTTTGGATATGTACAATTTATCTTGAATAATGGCAGCGTTGAATCCCTTGGCTAATAAAAAGAGAACCTCTTCTTCTCTTCGAGAAAGAAGGTAACGATTTGCGATAATCTCGCATTGTAATCTAAAGCGTCCACTCTTTTTAAGCTTCTCAGCTTCCGTATCTTGAGTTGAAGCTTCCTCAGATTCCTTTTTGCTGTCTTCAGTAGAGCGTTTCTCTAAGTTCTCACCTTTGGCTGAGGCTTCAAGCTCTTCATTTTTGAAAGTGATACGTTGAGCTTCTTCATTGATTTCGATAATACCTTCAGCGTCCGTGTTAATGAGGCTCTTTCTTGCGATTCTCTTAATATAGCGAACTGGTGGTAACCATGCATATGCTATCAGCATTACTAGAATGGCAAACGTACCTTCAGAATTGATAAAAGAGAAGGCGTTTAAGACTTGGGGATCGATAACAAGTGCAGAGCCAAATAGAGAGCCGAGGGCGAGACAGCCTCTTCCGATTCCAAATACGAGAATGGGGGAGAGGCGGAATTCCTGACAAATTTGCCCAAAGAAGATCCACATCATGCCTTCAAAGCACATAAATCCTAGGAGTAACATAAGAGATGGAGTGGAGGTTATGTCATTGTTTGAAGAGGGAAAGAATAACAACATGGCGGCAATTATAGGGAGCAAGACACGAAACAAGGAGTCCCAATGGCCGCGACTATCAAAAATAAAAGCGGAGAATAGCAGTACTATTGTTGCAGCGCCGCCGGCAAAAAGCACGAGGAGTTGTACCGTAAGGTCTGCCGAAGGAAGAATAAACTGGGCAGATACTGACCGATATACACCAATGGCATATCCAAATAGAAAAATTGGTAATACAAATCTAATAGCAAAGAATCTCTTCTTTATAGGTAGAGGATTAAAAATGGGAATAGCGTGCCGTAATATATAGCTAATAGGAGTAAGCTTCCAAAGAAAAGGCAGTTGAAATACGGGTAAACAAGCAGCAAGAATTCCTGAAAAGGGAAAGGGAATAATATGTAATAAAGCTGAATAGATGGCAACAGCGATAACCACGGCTACGGCTGCGTTTAAGACGATGCTGGGACAGCTGTTTCGTGCATAAGCAACGCCCCAGAACAGCATAAGTAAGGCAGATCCTACGCCAGTAGTGACTCCAGCGAATATATTTGCCACTGCGCCAGGAAATCCAGGAAGCGATGCGGCAAAAAGAAACAATGTTCCGATTGATGTCGCAATAGCTGCTAACACCATAAGTTTTCTCGAAGTGTAATGTTTTATAAATCTTTGATCGGTTATTCCCGCAAATAGTAGCATTCCTGAGAAGCAAATGATTGAAGTTACAAAAGCAAGGGAGAGACCTTCTCCCGTAGAGCCCTCAAGAAGCATTATTGATGAAGGTTTGAAAATAGCGGGCATGCCAAACATAGATGCATAGATCCATGCATGTAGCAGTCCAAAACCTATAGATAATTCACTGAGTTGAGCTTGAGAGCCAGAATCTTTATCACGACTTACGGTAATGCTGATGCTTGGAAACTCTGACCCCATATAAAGCCTCATTTTCTGTGTCGGTCGTTTATTGAAATATCTTATAAATGTTTTGAATATCAAATCAAACTCTGTATATGAAACAAAAAATATTCAAATTCCCCTCGACCTTCATTCTAAATAAGAGTGCTATTTTCGGCAAGAAATAAAATAAAAGCGTCAATTTCATCGAAATGAGTTGACCTGCGATTTTACCCAGAGAGGTATTAGCAGTACGAGGGAAATCATACCCGCAGTACGACGGCAAAATATTCAAAAGCATTCCCATGATTTGATGGTAATCCCGCAATCATTCCTTAAAGTGCTCTCTGTCGAAAACGTTCGGCGAGGCAAAAGGGTCAGCAAAGCTTCATCGCAAGCAAGGCTGACTGAAGACACGAGAGTTGGAGGATATACATGTGTTTCAGACCTGCTGATGCATCTGCCGGCAGCAATGCATGCCCAGAGTGCGGAAAGACCATTCAAACCATGGGTGGCATCATTTTGAAGAACTGTCCTTTCTGTAAGTGTGATTTAACTAAGTATCAGGAAGAGGCTGGCGCACCTGCAGCTCCTGCAGCTCCTGGCGCACCTGCAGCTCCTGGCGCACCCAAAGCTCCTGGTGCTCCTAAATAAGCTGTAAGGTTTTTTATTAGTACTTCCTGCAATCGCAAGATTGTTTGAAGATTGGTGGAGTCTTTTGAATCCCGGAGGTGGAGTTCGAAGATTCCGTCAAGGCATGCTTGAAATCGAGTTATGCCAAGGGTTTCTGCGGTAAGTAAGTATAAGCGTAGAGAAAGAAGGAAAGTATGGCATACCCTAAAGAGTGGCAAACTGTACGAGAAGACGGAACTGTTGCAACTCGCAGCAACACGTGGTCTCCTCCAGGAAGCCACCCCGTTGGCTATGGTGTTAAAGTTATCACCAAAGACGGCGAACTTCTTCGTGTTGAGGGTGACAATGACAACCCCATCACTGGTGGTCGCGTAAATGCGATGAACCTTGCACTTCGTGAGTACACCTACTCACCTGATCGTATCCTTTATCCTATGAAGCGTGATCCTAAAGATCGCGGTAAGGATAAGTGGGAGCGCATCACTTGGGACGAAGCAATCGACACTTGTTGTGACAAAATCAACGAGATGAAGGAAAAGTACGGTGCTGAGTCAATCGTAGTATTCGGTGGTACTGGTCGTGAGGCTTGTATCTACTACTATGCATTGGGCTTCTCTGCAATCGGTACTCCTAACGTTTGCTATGCACAGTCTGGTTGGGCTTGCTATGGTCCTCGTTGTTCTGTAACCGACTACATCTTGGGCGCTGGTTATCCTGAGATTGACTATGCAGGATACTTCCCTGATCGTTTTGATGCTCCTGACTATGTTTTGCCTGAGTACCTCGTACTTTGGGGCAAGGAGCCATTGCCTTCAAATCCTGACGGTTTGTTTGGTCACTCACTTGTAGACATGATGAAGCGCGGAACGAAGATTATTTCTATCGATCCTCGTATCACTTGGGTTGGCGCACGTAGCGGCAACATCAACTTGCAGGTACGTCCTCAGACTGACACCGCTTTGGCTCTTGGTCTTATCAACATTATGTTTGAAAATGGTTGGTATGACAAAGACTTCGTTGAGAACTGGTGCTTCGGCTGGGAAGAGCTCAAAGAGCGCGCACAGGAATACCCAGTTGAAAAAGTATCTGAGATTACTTGGGTACCTGCAGAAGACATTTTGCGTGTAGCTAAGATTATTGGTCACGCTAACCCTGTTTCTTGGTGCTGGGGTCTTGCATTTGACCAGAACAAGAATGGTGTTCAGCTTTGTCAGGCATTCCTTTCACTTTGTGCAATGACTGGCTCAATTGACAGCCCTGGTGGTATCACTTGCGGACCTCCAGCTGCTCTCTTGGGTAAGTGGCGTATGGAGCAACGTTCTGCGTTGTCTGACGAGCTATGGTCAAAGCGTATCGGTGCTGAAGCATGGCCTGGCCTTTCTACTGGTATGGCTACTACTCAGCCTGACGAGACTCTTGAGACTCTCGAGACCGGCGAGCCTTATGAGATTCACATGGGTTGGTTCAACAGCTCTAACTTCCTAACACCCACCTGCTCTGCACAGCCTAAGCGCTGGCATGCATGCTTGATCAAGCTTGACTTCAACGTTGTACAAGACGTTGTTATGACCCCAACGGCTATGGCTTGTGCTGACATCTTCTTGCCTCTTACAACTTGGGCAGAGCATGACGGCATCGTTGTTACCCACTTCGGCCGTAACTGCGTATTCTTGGGACCAATCAACAAGGCTCTTGAAGTTGGCGAGTGCAAGTCTGACATCGAAGTATGTATGGCTATTGGTAGCCGCTTGAACCCAGAGTGGTGGCCTTGGGAAACTGTTCCTGCCTTCTTCGACGATCAGCTCAAAGAGCTTAACATGACCTTTGACGATTTGCGTGAAGCTGGTATGTATCAGCCTGGTTATACTTACAAGAAGTATGAGAAGGGCATGTTGCGCTTCGACGGCGAACCAGGATTCAACACGGTTACCGGTCAGGTTGAAATGATGTCAACTCTTTATGGTGCATGGGGCGAAGATCCATTGCCTTACTACGAAGAGCCAAACTACAGCCAGATCAGCCGTCCACAAGACGCTGAGAAGTATCCTTTGATCATGACCTCTGGTGCACGTAAGTACACCTCATTCCATTCAGAGCATCGCCATGTTCCTTCATTGCGTGAGATTGATCCATGGCCTGTTATTGAGATTAATCCTATCGACGCTGAGAAGTATGGCATTACTGAAGGCGACTGGGTTGAAGTTTATAACATGTTCGGTGAGGCTCGCAATAAGGCACAAATCGTACCTACTATTGCTCCTGGTGTTGTCCATACGACTCATGGTTGGTGGTTCCCAGAGCAAGACGGCGAAGAGCCTAACTTGTATGGTGTTTGGAAGTCGAACGTGAACTCTCTCGTTCCTCACTTCAACGTTGGCAAGCTTGGCTTCGGCGCACCATTTAAGGGTGTTATGTGTGAAATTAAGCGCGTCATGAGCCTTGACCAAGACTAAAAGAAAGCGAGAGAGCTATTATGTCTGAAAAGAAGCAATACGGCCTTTTGGTAGACTACACCTTCTTCTCTGGTAACCATGGCGCTGAAATCGCCTGTAAAGAAGAGATGGGTCTTGCTGAGGGACAGTGGGGCATCAAAGAAGTAAAAGTTGGACCTTTCAAAATTGGCGAAGGTAACGACGGTGATGACTGGGAATGGTTCTACATTCCTTGCCCAACCTCACTTTTCTCCGCTGCTTGGGCTGACGGCGGCAACGGCGGTACCCCCCTTGCAGTACAGGTAGAGGAATCAAATTCTATGTACTACGGTACCATGGAAGAGCTTCAGAAGAAGCAGCTTGAGTTTGATCGTCCTACTGTTTTGTTCGCTCTGTAATTTTAATCGGCTGCCGTCTTAGGCGGCAGCCTCACTATGATGCAAAGGAGGCTCACTATGGAAAAGAACGAGTTCCTTGAACTTGAGCTTGAAGAGCAAATTGCTTACCTTAACGGTCTTTGCGACGAAGGTAAGGAAATGGCAGATATTGAAGCTGCTTTGGGATTGACCCAGCGTGAACTAGGCGCAAATGGTTTGTACATGGTTCGCGGTAAATTCATGGGTAAGCCTATGCGTGGTTATCAGACTGCTAAGCGCAGTGGTAATGAATACCAGAAGACTGATGGCGGCGGATGGCGCGAAGAAGATTCTGCAGCTAAGGTTACTTTGACTTAAAACCAGATTCTTTGTATGCTGCACTACATGTAAGGTCGCTGCACGCATATGCGGCGACCTTTTGTATATTCTTAAACGAGGAGGCTTCATGACTATTACGCTGACCGATGAGCAGGAAATTATCCTCTATCGCATGGCTATTCGACAAGACGAACAGGGTCGTCAATCTAATTTGATGCTTGAAACGAAACTTCAAGAAAGCCCAGTGTTTCGTGAGTTATTAGACGAGCAGTATGTTGTCTACAGAATTGAGGGCGGGTCGGGTAAAACTGCTATCGCTCGTCTTATTGTAAGTGATAAGGGTATGCGTTATTGTTACGAGAATCTTAATCGTATGAGTACTCTTGACCGTAATAGTAGACCGCAATTCTAACAATGTGTTGGGTTTGTAGTCCTATCTGCGGAGGTTGTAGGCCGCCTCGTAAACGACCTATAAAATGTCCAGAGTGTGGCATGTTTAATGCGGTGAATCTGGAACATTTTGAGCCAGAAAATCTATGTGTACGCTGCAATGCAGATTTAACAAATGCAGCGCTACCAAAACCTGTAACGTGTGAGTTTTCCGGTTTGATGTGTTATAACCCCTGCGGTAAGTCAAAAAAGCCAGCAGCGGAAGGCTTGCAACCTTGCAAGCTTAGGAAAGAGTCTGCTTTCCTGTAACAAAAACAAATCGAGCATATGGCGCAGCATCTCGAGAGCTGTTGAATTAATACTAATAGTAAAGCGAAAGACGTCTGCTCTTTCGCTTTACTATTGATGGAAGGCGACAGTAGGGTAGCGCTGTACGCCAACGCTAGTTTGACCTATCAGCTAATTGGTAGCATGTATCCATTAGCTGATAGGTCTCGTATTCTAGTTCGAAATTGTTTAGGTGTTTTCAAGCGCTTGAAATATGGGGTATTTCCAAGAAAGTCAAACTTCTTGGTTAGTGTTCGTATACGCTAAGCTTTATTTAGTAGGAGAGACTATTTCCCAATTTCTTCTTGCTGTAAGAGCTCTTCGTAGCTTATGCCTTTGTTGGTAAATAGTAGTTGTTTTATTCTATCTAATCCCGAAGGGTTGGGCTGCTTTAAGCCTTCGCTTTTCCCTCTATAGTGTTCTTTTATAAGCATGGAGATAACGGTAGCACAGGCAATACGTAGTCTTGCCACGTCAGTTGCTTTTACTTCAAAACAGGCTCCAATGTCCTTAAGATTAGCTAGCCGGACGGTTACATCCGCTTTATTGGATCCTTCGTTTATAAAACGTAAAGGAGGATTGCTCAGAGTGCCGTCTATTTCCCACAGCATTCCTTCTACCCCGTAGTGCTTAAAAATATGAAAGGTGTGAAACACATACTCATAGCGGTCGAGTCGTAGATAGTATGCCAGGCACTGAAAATCTGGTTTAATGTGACCGATTTCGCCACCCGTGCGTCCTAAAATGGCAATCTTGTCCTTCTCGGAACTCCAGGCGCCTTTAAGGCTTAGTGCAAGCGTTCCATCTTCGTAGTAAATATCAAAATCTTTGTGCAGCGATATGGCATCGATCGGAATAAACATCTTGTTAAATTTCATGAGCGTGCCCTATTTGCCTATATCGTCTTTAGTTAGGTTTTTCTGCAAGCATATCTCTTTAATCTTTTTGTTGTTGCGTGTATATTGCAGACTACCTGAGCCTGCTACAGCAGCCAACAAGCAAGCAACTATCCAAAGTGCACCGCGAACGATAATCTCATCAACGGGAAAAATTCCTCTCATACTTAGTTCCTCGTAGGTAGCAATTAAGGCAACGATAAAGGCAAGAGCTACTGCAACTTTAAGCAAACCTTTTTGCTTAAGCGCTTGATGATGATGTACTTCTTGAATAGCTAGTTCCTTTTTATTGCGCTTTTGTTTCCCCATCGCGCCCCCTTCAAATGGCCTCATGCTGCGTTTACGAGGTCATTTTACTGAGTCTTAATGATAGGGAGTACATTCACGCGTACGACTTTGAGGAGGATAAGAGAGTTTTGAAGGGGTATGACGTTAAGTATGAAAATTCAACCTTATAGGACGATGGGGGTAAACATAAACCATACCTTCAGACAGTACAGATGACTTTGACTTTTTACTACACTGCTACATGAAGCTTCAGAGGCTCAAAATCAAGCGGTGATTTACTGTGCTGCTGGTAAAGAAAAACGGAGTTATTTTCTAGAGGCTGTTGAAGCATTGCAATCAGAAAAGGAGGGAGCTTTACGTCTATTCTGTGCACGGCCACTATTGATGCTTTTAGAAAGGGATGATTATGGAATCAAAGAAAAAAGGTTTTCATTATGCATGGTTGATTCTGATTTCGTGTTGTTGTTTGTATGCTGGTAGTATGGCTCTCACCCAGAGTATTGCTGGCGTATTCATGTTGCCAGTAAGTGAAGGAATCGGTGCAACTCGTGCTGACTTTGCTCTCTGGCTTACCGTAAATGCTATTGCCACTGTTGTGACGCTTCCTCTGTGGGGTCGCTTGGTGCAGACTAAGAACACTAACGTTGTGCTAACCGCAGGCGCTTTGTTCTTAGTGCTTGGCATCTTAGGTTTTTCGTTCTCTACAGAGCTTTGGATGTTTTACGGATGTGCTATTTTTACTGGCTTGGGCATGGCTACCATGTTCAATATTGCAGGTCCAACGCTTATTCAAAATTGGTTTGCCCCTCAGTATAGCGGCAAGATGCTCGGTATCGCTGCCGCCTTTACGGGCGTAGGTACGTTTATCTGGGCACCTATGTTTACTATGATTATTCAAAATATGGGATGGCAAACTGCGTATCTTATTAATGCAGCACTTGCAGCAGTTCTTATGCTTCCGTTTACTATTTTTGTTATCAAACTTAAGCCAGAAGATAAGGGGCTAAAGCCTTTTGGTTATGTGGAAGAAGAAGAGGGTGCTTCCAAGAAGGCAGCTGAAGGTATTGATGCAAAGCGCGTTTTCGGTTGTGTAGCATTCTACGCTGTCGCTATCGGCCTTGTATTTACCTGTTTAGGAATGGGCTTCAACTCTAATCAGCCTGGTATCGCAATTGAATGGCTTGTGCCACAGGGTATGGATCAGGCATCTGCTGCCCTAATTGGTGCAACTATGATTTCTGCTGCAGCTATTGGCAACATTGTTGGTAAGATTTTATTTGGTGTTTTGGCTGACAAGATTGGTTTGAAGGCAACCTTTATCGTATTTGTTGTCTTTTATGTAGGAGCTTTCGTAATCTGGTTGCTGTTCAACACTACGATTATGCTTATTGCTGGAGCATTCTTGCTGGGTACTCATAATGCAATTATTTCAGTTGGCTTCCCTGTTTTAGCTCGTCGTCTTTTCGGAACCAAAGACTTTGCAAAGATTTGGTCATATTTGTCAATGCCATTTACACTTGCTGCAGGATTCGGTACTTCTTTGGTTGCTTACATTTATCAGGCATCAGGAACGTATACTGCTTCGCTCTATCTAGGTATCGGGCTTGCAGTTATGGCTGGTATTTGCGCTTTCGTTGCAATTGCTTATCTAGGTAAAATTAAATGGGATAGTGCAGAAGTAAAGAGTTCATAAGTAAGGCATGGCCGTGTCAAACTAGACAAATTTTCTGTTAGCGAAAAA
>CAYJGC010000018.1:22754-26594 GCA_964369725.1 uncultured Eggerthella sp. | reverse complement strand
ATTACTGGTCGCGGGGACCGGATTTGAACCAATGACCTCCGGGTTATGAGCCCGGCGAGCTACCAAACTGCTCCACCCCGCAACATAAAGTTGCGCCTACCCTTCCTGGTCGCAGTACTTCAAACAGGAAAAGCGGCGAAGAGTTATGATACGCTCATATAGGAAAAGAAGCAAATAGTATTACATGCGTACATAAAAAATCCACAATAAGGTAGTTTGAGAAGTTGCCTAATATGGGCGCATGGCTTTCGAGAGAACTTTCTCTATTATGGCATCTGTCTTGCCTGTTGAATCTATCTTGCGAAACGGCTAGATTTCTGGGCATTTCGATTGACCTGAAAAGCTATCTTTGACTTCGATACAAAAACGCCTTCGGGAACCACAGCAAAGCAGCGTAAAAATTGACAAGCCGGGGGCGTAGGGATAGCCAGGTGTATTTTTAGCACGCTACGACTTCGTTCAAAACATATCTATTTTCGCTTCCTACAGTTGCGCGCGTTTCCGCTTTGAGCATTGGAGCATTATGCTGGGATTGTAGTACTCTGTTTGCTGGTTCCCGAAAGACGCCTTCTTGAAAAGTAGGACTTGTCTGTATATGCGCGCCTCTTGAGGCTTCGCAAGAGACAAATGTTTCCTGTGAGGCTTTAATTTGTTCTACAATACGATACAATCACTTTGGTTTGTAGGGAATTGAACAAATAGTAGATTGGAAAGGGGAGTGTTGTGGCAGAGACAAATCAGTCGCAGAATGCGGATGCGATGAAAGCTGAATCTCGCGAACGGTTTTCATCGCGTCTCGGATTCATTTTGGTTTCGGCGGCGTGTGCTATCGGATTGGGAAATGTTTGGCGTTTTCCGTATATTGTAGGTGAATATGGTGGTGCCGCGTTTGTGTTGTTGTACCTAATATTCCTTGTCATCTTGGGTTTACCCGTAATGATTGCGGAGTTTGCCGTTGGTCGTGCAAGTCAAAAGAGTGCCGCAAAGGCCTTTGATGTGTTGCAGCCTTCGCGCAAATGGCACTGGATGTCGTGGTGGGCATACATAGGCAACATGCTTTTGATGATGTTTTACACGACGGTTGCAGGTTGGATGCTTTCATATACGGTGAAATCTGCATCAGGAGCTTTTGCAGGACAGGACAGCGAAGGAGTTGCTGCTGTTTTTGGAGGAATGCTTGCCAATCCCGTTGAACTGATCGCTTGGATGATCGTGGCAGTTGCAATTGGTTTCGTGGTATGTCGTATGGGTTTGCAAAAAGGTGTTGAGCGTATTACTAAGTTTATGATGCTTGGTTTGCTGACCATCATGATTGTTTTGGTAGTGCGTGTTGTTACCTTGCCGGGCGGAGTGGACGGACTAGAATTCTATCTCGTTCCTGACTTTGCTCGCTTGTTCGCCGGAGATACCTCTGCTGCACAATGGGCAACTTTTGGTGACGCTGTTTATGCTGCTATGGGTCAAGCGTTCTTTACACTGTCTCTCGGTATTGGTTCGATGGCAATTTTTGGTAGCTACATTAACAAAGATCGCTCAGTCACGGGTGAAGCTATACGTGTTGGTGCCCTAGATACCGGCGTTGCGCTTTTGGCAGGTCTTATTATTTTCCCTGCTTGCTTTGCTTTTGCTGTTCAGCCAGACAGTGGACCAAGTCTGATTTTTATAACGCTACCTAGTGTTTTTAACCAGATGCCTTTTGGTCAGCTGTGGGGCACCCTGTTCTTCATATTCTTGAGTTTTGCATCTATCTCAACTGTTATTGCGGTATTTGAGAACATAATTAGCTGGACCATGGATAAGTGGGATGTTTCGCGTCAACGCGCATCGCTTCAAACAGCTATTCTAGTGGCAATTCTCAGCTTGCCTTGCGCATTAGGATTCAATATTTTATCGGATATAACTATTCCTGCTATTGGCGATATTCAGTCAATCGAGGACTTTATTGTTTCTAATAATATGTTGCCGCTGGGCAGTTTGTTCTTCGTTTTGTTCTGCGTGACGCGCCGTGGCTGGGGCTGGGATAAATTCTTGGCCGAAGTTGACACCGGCAAAGGCGTAAAGTTCCCTGCTTGGGCACGTCTGTGGTTGAAGTTTGGCGTACCAGCGCTTATTATTATCATTTTCGTTATGGGTTATTTGCCTAAGTTTGCCATTTGGTTGGGCTTTGTGTAAACGCTTTGATGGTAATTTTTCGTAAGGCTTCTTGTTAGGTTTAAGGGCTACAATGCTTGCTCAAGCGTTGTAGCCCTTTTGTTTGCGGCCGCTAGGTTGCGCAGCCCTCTTACTTGCGGCCGATAAACTGCGCAGCCCTTTTGCTCGCGCTAAAAAACGCCGTGCAGCTCGTATAGCTTGGCAGAAATTTTGCTTTATCAGGTGTTTAACAACAAAAAAGCTGCGAGAGCATGGCATTAACAGTGATATATAGGCAGGGGTTTCGAAAGCCGCCTGTACCATAGTGTTACATAGACAGGATTGGCAATGAAGCGTATTTCGATAATGGGAGACTCGATTAGCACCTTTAAAGGGTGTAACCCAGATGACTACTTGGTGTATTATACGGATCTTCAGTGCGAGACTACCGGGGTTTGCGCGGCTAAAGATACCTGGTGGGCGCAGGTAATTGAGCAGTTGGGCGGCAAATTATGCAAGAATATTTCGTTTTCGGGAAGCATGGTGCAAGGAGCTGACTTCCCTGCAGGCAATTGTGATAAGCGCGTAGCCGATTTAGCGAAAGATGGCGAGGCGCCAGATACCATCATTATCTTTATAGGTATAAATGATTATGGATGGGGAACTCCTGAAGCGCAGGCGCGTGGTCGCGGTGGAGCAGTTCCGCATGTTTTGAATTTGGAAGACTTCCCAGAGGCGATAGCAGGAGTAGCTCCCAAGGATGCAGCGAAACGTTTTAGCATTGCCTATAGCGAAATGCTTGCACGTATACGCACGGCTTATCCGCAGGCAGAAGCATGGTGTTGTACTCTTGTGCCTGGTCGTGTGGTGGGAAAAGAGTATTCTACGTTTGCTTATCGCTTGCGTGGCGTTCACTTTGATCAGTATTGCGAGGCGATTCGTTATGCTGCTGGTGAACAAGGCTGCAAGTTGGCAGATATTCGTGCGCTCGGGTATGACTACGAGGCTTCGGATGGCACTCATCCTACAAAACAAGGTATGAAACAGCTGGCGCATATGATGTTGCGCGCAATGGAGATTGAACAGTCGGGCGTGCAGGTTCCCGGCAATTGTTTGCGCGCCAATGCGGGGGAGTCAGGTTTCGCTGTTAACAGTAGATCGCGATCTGATGACGCACCATTCTCTTTGGCAGAATCCAAAAATCAGCGAAGTATTGAATCGCTGTGCGTTTCAAAAGAAAGCAAATGCCAATCCGGACATGCGTCACGATTGCAAGGATTTAGTAGTGAGGAAGCTATAGATGCTCCACGGTCTCAAGACGATTGCAAAAAACCCGTCTGTATAGACTGTAAAGGGTCGACCAATACGGGCAATAAATGGAGCTGTGTTTGTCGTAGAAACGAACTGCGATCTAATCACGCTAAATGAACTATTGACCCAAGCTCGGAGGGGTATAGGGTGCCACTGAAATAGATTGAATTTCTAGATTGTAAGATTTCTGGCATCACTTGCCGGGACGTTACCTGCTCGCCCCTCGTATGTGATGTATCAACTGCGTAACAACTGCGAAGTATCGCTTTAGGTGCTTGACAAGATTTTTGAGCAGACTACAATTATTTTAGCACTCGGTCGCTTAGACTGCTAAAGTGTGTTCAAAGCACGCAAGCACGCAAGCACGCAAGCACGCAAGCACGCAAGCACGCAAGCACG
>CAYJGC010000018.1:19391-22654 GCA_964369725.1 uncultured Eggerthella sp. | reverse complement strand
AAGCACGCAAGCACGCAAGCACGCAAGCACGCAAGCACGCAAGCACGCAAGCACGCAAGCACGCAAGCACGCAAGCACGCAAGCACGCAAGCACGGCAGCCTTTGCACAAGCAAATAAGAAAAGGAGTTATAGCAAGTATGCGTAAATTCAAAACAGAGAGTAAAAAACTACTCGACCTCATGATTAACTCGATTTACACCAATCGAGAAATCTTTCTTCGAGAACTTATCTCAAACGCTTCGGATGCGGTTGATAAGTTGTATTTCCGTAGCTTAACCGACCAAAGCATCCAGCTTAGCAAAGACGAACTTTGTATCACGGTTTCATTCGACGAAAATGCTCGCACGGTTACGGTGTCCGATGGCGGTATTGGTATGGACAAAGATGCCCTCGACAAAAACCTTGGAACCATCGCTCATTCAGACAGCATGGCGTTTAAGCAAGATAACGCCGATCAGCAGGGCGAAGATGTTGATATCATTGGTCAATTTGGTGTTGGATTTTATTCGGGCTTTATGGTTGCCTCAAAGGTGTGCGTAGTCTCTAAAGCATACGGAAGCGATGAGGCTTGGGCTTGGGAAAGCGACGGCGTAGACGGATACACTATTAGCGAAACACAACGCGAAAGCTACGGAACCGACGTCATCCTAACCATAAAGGAAAACACCGAAGAAGAAAACTACGACTCCTTCCTTTCCGAGTATGGCTTGAGAAATCTCATCAAGCGCTATAGCAATTATGTGCGTTATCCTGTTCAAATGGAAGTGACAAAATCTCGCGAGCTTCCTGCGCCTGAAGATGCTGGCGACGACTATGTGCCAGAATTTGAAGACTACACTGAAATTGAGACAATCAATTCAATGATTCCTATTTGGAAGCGTAATAAATCTGAAGTTACTCAAGAAGAGTATGCCGAATTCTACAAAACAGATTTCCATGATTATGCTGACCCAGCACGTGCGTTTTCTATTCGTGCTGAAGGCGCTCTTTCTTATGACGCACTCTTGTTTATCCCTGGTCGTCCCCCTTATGACTTGTTCAGCAAGAATTACAAGAAGGGTCTTGCTCTTTATAGCTCCAACGTGCTTATCATGGAAAAGTGCGAAGACTTGCTTCCTGACCACTACAACTTTGTACGCGGTGTAGTAGACAGCCAGGACTTGACGCTTAATATTTCGCGCGAAACGCTTCAGCAGAATAATCAGTTGCGCGCTATTGCCAAGAGAATCGAAAAGAAGATTACAACAGAGTTGCAGAAAATGCGTGACAACGACCGCGAAGAATACGAGCGCTTTTTTGAGAACTTTGGACGCAGCTTAGAGTTTGGCATTTATACAAGCTATGGACAGCTCAAAGAGCAGTTGGCCGACTTGCTTTTGTTCTATTCTGCGAAGCAAGATAAATTGGTGACCCTTGATGAGTACTTGGCTGCTGCACCTGTAGACCAAAAAGCAATCTATTACGCAACAGGTGAAAATCTTGATCGCCTGCGTAAGCTTCCTGTTGTAAAGACGGTGCTCGGTAAAGGTTATGACGTCTTGCTATGCACCAAGGATGTAGACGAGTTCTGCTTCTCTGCCATGATGAATTATGGTGGCAAGGAAGAGGGCGAAGAGCCTAAAGAGTTAAAAAATGTTGCATCAGGAGATCTTGATTTAGCAACTGAAGACGAGAAAAAAGAAGCTGAAGAGGTAGCAAAAGACAATGAAGCGTTGTTTGAATCTATGAAAGAGGCACTTAATGGCGCTGTGTCTAGCGTTGTGGTTTCCTCGAGACTTGATGATGCACCCGCTTGCATTACTGCGGCAGGTCCAGTGTCACTTGAGATGGAACGCATTTTATCGCAAAATCCTGATGGCAGCGAAGCCCCTAAATCCGATCGCGTGCTCGAGCTTAACGTAAAGCATCCGGTATTCGAGTCTTTGAAAGTAGCTCAAGAATCTGGTGACGCAGAAAAAGTTGCGCTCTATGCCAATATTTTATACAACCAGGCACTTTTGGTTGAGGGAATGCCCATCGATGATCCTATCGCGTATGCAAATGCGGTGACTAAGTTAATGTAGGTCGCAATAGTTCATCTAGGTTTATAGGTTCATAGGACTTTGATAGTTGTCTTTACTGGAATCTGCAGCAATGGAGTTCGGGTCAAGGAAAACTCCATTGCTGGCTGCTAGCAGACATAAGGGAGCTTAGGCTTGTAGGACTTAATATGTGCCCGTTGAGGGGTTATCACCGCAGGTGGTAACCCCTTTTTAGTAAGTCATCCTTAAGATTTTCGCTTAATGAGAACAATATTCATAACTTTTTTCTAAGAGAGCCAGGCAAATCCATAGTTCGACACTGAGTAAGGTTTATCAATACGCTAGCTATTCGCTAAAAAGAGCACTTTGCCCTTCGTAATGCATCTATTGGACTATGAGACCCGTAGCTTATCTCAAAATGGGACAAGTGGATAATAATACCTGCTTTTGATAGTTGACCTGATATTTCTGAGTGCAAAAATGAGTTCTGGAAGATTTTGTTTGGTATATTACCAGCTGTGGTTATCTATATCACAGGTTTGTTTGAAAGGTAAAAGATTAAGAGTGAGGAAAAGGAGATGAGTTATGAGTAAGGTAATAAGATTTGCTGTAATGGCAGCGCTGTTTGCAATAATGGCAGGGAGTTTAAGTGGATGCAATTCAGGTAGTTCCGATAGTGTAGCTACCGAAGAAGCTGCATATGAAGTGCAAACGTTTGACTATGGCGAGAATCTCCAGTTCTCAATTCATGGCGAAGAGATTCGCTACGATTCTAAGGCCGAAACAGACGTTTTCGTATTGTATATAACAGCAACAGTAACGGGAGAAGAGCCTTGGAAGGTCAATACGACTGCAAACGTTAATCCCTATCAAGGAGAAGAGAAGCTGATATATTCAAGCATTAAAGAACCTGGTGGCGATTATCTCGCAAACAGTCTTAGTGCAGGAGACGAAGAGGTTCAACCAGGAGATTCTATCGAGCTTGTGTATGCTTGGGAACTTATAGACGAAAGTCCTGTCGTTGTTTCTTTTGGAGGATACTCTGCATCCTTTGAGCCAATAGAAATTGAGTTTGATCTTTCCAACACTCCCAAAGTTTAAAGTTTAAACTTTTGTTTAAATTGAGAGCGTCCTTGTGTTGAATTTGCAAATGTAGAGGTAGCCTTAAAAATGCCGGTCGTGAGACCGGCATTTTGCATAAACCCTACCAAAAGCATATGTTTCTTATAGTACGAAAGGAT
>CAYJGC010000018.1:0-19291 GCA_964369725.1 uncultured Eggerthella sp. | reverse complement strand
CGGCATTTTGCATAAACCCTACCAAAAGCATATGTTTCTTATAGTACGAAAGGATACGAGGCAATAAGTTCCCACGTGTCGTCGTCAAGAACCTCAATGACCCCATCAACGTTTACGAGAGCAGCAGGATCCGAGCCAATCTCATCGCCATCAAAGAATGCAAAAACTTCAAGGTAACTGCCAGCCTTAACTGTCTCCATAATTAAGAGATTTGACATTTTGCCATCTACGGAAAAACTACTATATTCCGAATCGACGTAAATTGCCTTGTCGGTATGATTGGTGATTTTAAGGTTGTATCCAGGATCGCCTGCAAAATCAACTGAGGCATCAATGACTTCGATTGTGCAAATTTCATCATCAGCAATTACTTTATTAACAGGAATAGATTCAGCTTCATTATTGGATGATTCTTCTGCGGATGTCGATGAAGAGGATGCAGTATCATCTGAGGTTTTAACAAAGGTCATGGAGCTTCCGTCTGTTTGAATAAGCTTAAGTTTTGATTCTTCAAGCATGGCTTCGGTTGGAGCTCCTTCTAGTTCAAGCGTGCAGGACGTTTCGCTTGAAGCATTCCAGGTTCCGGTTATTAAATCACCTGCAAGATCCAAAGTGTATGTATCGTCGTCCGCTAGCGCTAGGGTGATGGTTATGCCAAGTGCCTTCATCGCCGCAAAATCTTCAGCTGAAGTTGCAATCGTAGGATCTTCGGACTCAATACTTTCCGCTTCCCAGGTTCCTAAAAAATTTGCTTTTGCCTCTGCATTGAATTCTCCTTTGCAGCTTGCAAGCGCAAAGCATAAGACAAAGCCGCAAATTAAAGTAACCCACAATCTTCTTTTCATAACTCTCCTCGCTTTCTTTTCTTGTTTTCTTAGGCCATTCCAAAGATATCTTGAGTCTTTCAATAAATCAGTCAGGCTAAAAACAGCTCCTCTGCTAAGAGAATGACCCCTCCAAAAAAGAATAGACTCTTGCGGGGAACAACAATACTGTCCGATGTCTCAAAATATGCTGCTAAAGCTGACTTTAAGGCGCATTGTTAATTGTGAATAGTAGGGAGAATTAATCAAGCGCACATACGGAAATTGAAAGTTGCGCGAGACCTGACTGGATTTAGATTGTTTTACCGGGCTGCTGTAGAAATTGTTAACGGTCTAGCGAGCTTCTCCCCCGTCAAAATAAGGAATGATGCTGCCTTTGGCTACCACGTGTACGGCAAGCCGTAAAATATTGTCGTAACCTGTTTTTATGAGAATACTGGAGATATGTCGCTTGACCGTGCCTTCGCTCATATAAAGCTCAGCAGCAATTTCTTTGCGCGTTTTAGTTTTACAAACCATGCGCAAGATTTCCATCTCTGTCTCAGTTAATGAAGCAGTCCCTGAAACAAGAGAAGAGTTAGGTTGTGGGAAGGTGGAGTATCCCTCCATGGTCGAACGAATCACGCTCATAAATTCATTGGTGCTAATGTTTTTATATATAAAGCTGTCAGCGCAAACTTTTTTTGCTTGTTCAATAAAAGTAATTTCTGACATGCCGGTCATAATAATGACGCGCGGTGCGTGAGGAAGCTCTTTGATTTGCTTGGTGGCAGCAATGCCATTCGATCCATTTTCAGTGCATACGTCCATGAGTACAAGGTCTGCCTGATGCTTGATAACAGCTTCAAGAGACTGTGAGGCGTCAGCTAATTTTGCCACGACATTCATGTCCTCATGCAGGTTGATGGCGGTTGCAAGAGAATCGCGAAGAATGGTTTGATCTTCTACAATAATGATATTAATCATAATTCAGTCTCCTGGTCTTTGGGTAAGATGACGCTAACGAGAAATGTTTGCTTTGTAACAATATCGAAAGTTCCGTTTAATGCTGAAACAACCTGTCTCATGTTGGTCATTCCAAAACCTTCTTCAACATCTATATCCGCTTGCAAGAGGTCGTTTTCTATGAGCAATTCGAATGTTTTCGAGGTTTCGATAAAGGTAACCGAAATAAATTTTGCATTTGCATGACGGACTGCGTTGGTTGTGGCTTCACGAATTATGTTGACAAATGCTCTAGCTGCACCATCAGACGGGGGAAGTTCACCCGTGATCGAAAGTGTGATTTTTGCAAAAGAAAATGCCTCAACAATGTTGTTTAGCTCAGCTAGGTGATCAGGTTTCTTAAGCATGGATAAATCGTCAATTAGTGTTTCGGTAAGCTCTTCTAGGTGTTTTAGAGTTAATGGGTCAAAGTCTTGGTCTTCGAAGTAGCGATGAACAATAGAGAAGCGCTGCCCAGCAACATCATGAAGCCGCGCCTTCGTGTGGATAAGTGCTTCGCTTTCTGCTGTAGTTTGTACGGTGTAAAGCGATAGCATGAGTTCTTGGCTTGTCTTTTCAAGCAAAAGGTTGGTTTGTGCAATGTGTTTATTAAGCTGTTCTTCTTCGGACACGTCAAGTGCGATAATGGTTTGGCAGGGCTTTCTTTGTATTGTCGTTTCGGAAAAAACGAAAAGACGCGTCTCGTTTTCGCTCATTGAGATTCTCATTTTATCTGGCTCAACAGGGATGTCCCCTTTAGAGTTAAGTGAATGCTTTTGTAAAGTAGTTCGTAGCTTTCGGGTATCTTCAAGATCGGTGGGGAGCCCAAGTTTTGTGAGACAGGTTCGCATGGCGTCATTCATAAATATTACGCGTCCAGTCTTGCTTGCGTAGATGATTCCTTCGGGTAGGAGATTGATTGCTTCAATGCTAGACAGCTGGGAAAGAGAATTTTGAGCTTTTGAGAAACTCATCATAAGAGATAGTGAAATGCGAAAGCAAAATATTGACGCACTAAAAACAGCAACAAGCCAACCATAGCTTGAGAGCGAGGCGAGGACAGGGGGAATGTGAATAAATAAAACAATGAGTTCAGGAATCATAAGAAATTTTCGTTCAAGTGCAAACAGTATAGTTCCTAAGCAAAAGGTAAAGGGCTGAATAAGGAGCAGTGCTCCTAGGGGTATTTGAAACAGGTGAAAGTTCAGAATGGGTTCACTTGCATTGCTGAAGGCTGCATATAGATACGCAGTGGAAATAACAAGGAAAACAATAAGCAATACTTCGTAAAGGAGCCGCAAGAAGACATGATTGGTATTTTTCGTGAGAGCAAGTAGTACAGTGTGCAGCGCTTGAGCTGTGGAAAGCAGATAAAAGACCACAACAAGTAAGGTGATGGTGAGAAAGTTTGTTGCAAGAAGACTGCTCATGCTTGCTCACTCCGTTCAGCAAGAATAGTAAGTTTCACATAGTCGCTCGATTCTGTAAGTTCATAAGTAAGGGTGCGGTTATGGAGCGACTTGCAAAAGTCTTCAAGCATTTGTGTTTCAGTTTCTTTTCTATAGAGAGAGAATTCAAGAAGAACTTCGAGGGTAATATGAGAAGGCGTATTGTCGTGAAGGTAAAACAGAGCAACGGGGCTGTCGTAAGAAATGGCAATCAGGGCAATATCGTAAAGACAGTCAAAAAGTGCGATGGCAATCGTACTGCCTAAGGGCATGTTCAATTTTACTTGCATTGCGCAGTCTATTCCTGCTGCTTGAAAGTCGATAGAAGATTCATCGAGGGCGAGTTGCAATTGATCTGGTCCAAAAGCAGGTGAGTTTTTTGCAATAAGGACGAGAGCGCCCTTGCGTTTGCATAAGGAAAGTAGAATTTTTATTTGGATGAGCTTTTTCTGATGCTGCTTTTTGCTTAAGGAGGTATCAGAGGAAATCTGCGAAAGTATGGTTTTTATTTTGCTGATAGTGGGAGAAATTGCCGATTCAATTTCCTCAAAGAGAATCTGTTCAGCGTATTGTTGGTGAAGTTTTTTTTGCAAAGCGTGAGTTTGGTGAAGCATGAGATTCTTTTGGCTTAAAAGGGCTTGTGTGGTTGTGAGTTGTTTGCGGCGAGCAAGAACGGGTGTTATGTCCATATTGAACAAAACAATGCCTCCAGAAATTGCATAGGCTTTTGAAAGATAGGTTTCCTGTTCACTTGATTTAAAGGTAATAGGATGTTTGCGGGTTGGAGATGATGTGGTAAGTTTTTCGCGCTCGCTTCTATCAAGGGGGCGTGCACATTCAGTTGCCAATTCGACTTTGTATTCATAAGTAAGCAGCTTGAGGTCAAGTGGCAGTTTGCGAAAAACTTCCTTATACCATAGACAAGAAGGGAGTAGGCCAAAAGCAAAACACAGTTCGAGACCGCTGATAACAAAAAGAATGTAAGTAAGAGAAAGATTATTAAGCATGCTAGGAACGATGCGGAATATATATAAAATGCAGTAAAGTATCCCCAAAGAAGCAACAATAAATGCAGGAGCAAGTGTGCTGCGCATCTGTTTTTGCGAGGCAAAAAAGAGAACGCAAAAAAAGGAAATAAAAACAAGTGCAATCCAGCTAAGTATAATCCAGTAGCCAAGATTGTATGTGTAGTCATGTATCCATTGGGAATTTTCAAAATCAAAAACAAAAACGAGATGATGAAGATTATTGCTAAGAACAAGCGCAACAAGAATGCAGCTTATTCCTAGCGCATAGTGTTTGATTATGCGGATAGCGTGAATGCCGTCGAGAGAAGCAGCGCGCAAGGCACTAAAGAGACACAAAAGAGGCGCAAACAACATGGGGATGTAGAATAAGTACCAATATAAGCTTACAAGCAGGTCGTTTCCGGTAGGATATTTTAAAAGAACGATTAAGAGCCACATGAGAAAAAAAGAAGACATCAGCATCAGATAGCGTCTGATTGCGAGGTCTGAGCATCTGATATAAATCGATAAAATCCAAAGTGCAAGAAGAGGACCCATAACAATCATAGTGCCTGAAGTAGAGGTTGAGTCAAGTTGCTGTGGCCAGGCATCTTTTGGCGGGATGTCGGTGAAAATTTGAGGCACAGCAAGAATTAAGGCAATGATTGCTGCAAAGACAAGCGCTCTGAGAAGTATGCTTTTGCAAGTGGGAGAGTGTATGTAGTCACGATGCTCATCCATTCTTACAGAGCCGCTCCTTTGAATCGAGGTGTCTCAAATACGATAACGAAGCAACGGGGTGCTACTGGTAAGAATAGTGCTTTCAGTTTGCTTTGAAAAGAGACGCAAGGCTCATTCTGGCTCTTTCGAAGAGACCAAAGAGCAAAACTCGCTTGTCAGATAGTAAGGGCCACGCGGTAGCGAGTGTTTTTGCGTACTAGTTTAAAAGCATAACGACCATCTTGTTCCTATTCTTTCAAGCTAATATTTTTTGTGTCAGTGATGAGCATGTGTCCGGGTGCGTGGGTGATGGCAAAGGGAGGTTTGGAATTCATAACAATTGATTGAGGCGTTACTCCGCAGGCCCAAAATACCGGGAGTTCTCCTTCGTTGATGGTGACAGCATCGCCAAATTCGGGATTGTTGATATCGCGTACGCCGATAGCGGCAGGGTTCCCAATATGCATGGGAGCTCCATGAACTTTTGGAATGGCGCCTGAAAGTTGGGTTGCCTGTACAATTTGATGGTAGGGGATGGGGCGCATGGACATTACCATATTGCCACTCATGCTGCCAGCGGGAAGACATTCCACGCCCGTTACATACATAGGAACGTTGCAGCCCATAGTATTGTGACGAATTTCGATACCCGCCTCTACTAGTTCTGACTCAAATGAAAAAGAGCAGCCAATTACAAAAGAAACCAAGTCATCACGCCAATAATCTTCAACGCTATCCACCTCGGCAACCAGTTCACCATATTCGTAAATACGATAGCGAGGGAAGTCGGTAGCTATGTCGCAGTCTTGCGCGCAAATAGTGGCTTCGCGAGAACCCATCTCGGTTACTTCAAGCAGGGGACAGGGCTTAGGATTTCGTTGGGCAAATAACAAGAAGTCATAGGCTTGTTCTTTAGGAAGCACGATAAGATTTGCTTGTGCGTATCCGGGACACAGGCCGCTGGTTGGAGCAGTGAAGTCACCTGACCTCACGAGATGGCGCGCTTCAAGGGGGGTTGCGGTTAACATGCGTTCCCAGACATCGTTGGAAACACCTTGTGGTTTTGTAGGAGTTGAGCTGGTCATACGTATCTCCTTTAAGTTAATGTTGCCTGTGTATACTAGTGCTTACCTGCAAGTCATGACGGTTCTACACTTCACCCTTCATGAAGCGCTCAATAAAGCTGGTGTCTGCAAGTCCTGCCGCAAACGTTTCGTTTTCCATGATTGAATATTGGAAATCCAAATTGGTATTTACGCCAACTACTACCATTTCTTCAAGGGCAGTTCTCATTTTTGCGATAGCCTCGGTGCGATCTCGGCCGTGTACGATAATCTTTGCGATCATAGAATCGTAGTAAGGGGACACGCCATTGCCGTCGTAGCTAGCGGTATCTACGCGCACGCCGTTTCCGCCAGGTAGGTGCATTTGTGAAATAACGCCTGGAGAGGGGAGAAAGTTCTTCTCTGGCTGCTCAGCATTGACGCGGCACTCTATAGCATGTCCGCGGTAAGTTATTTCGTCTTGTGTAAACGAGAGGGGTTCGCCTGCGGCAACGCGAATCATTTCTTGGATGAGGTCGGTGCCTGTTACCATTTCTGTAACGGGATGCTCTACCTGAATGCGCGTGTTCATTTCCATAAAATAATAGTTCATTTGGTCGTCAAGCAGAAATTCGATTGTTCCTGCTGAGATGTAATTTACAGCTTGAGCTGCGCGAACAGCAGCTTCTAGCATATTGTTGCGCGCCTCTTCAGAAAGAACGGGCGAAGGGCTCTCTTCAATCATTTTTTGATGGTTGCGCTGTACCGAACAATCGCGCTCACCTAAAGCAACAATATTGCCGTAGGTGTCTGCCATGATTTGAACCTCAACATGACGCGGATTCATAACGCAACGTTCTAGATACATCGTATTGTCGCCAAAAGCCCCTACGCTTTCACGCTGAGCAATGGAGAACTGTTCGCTAAAGTCATCAGGGGTTTCGCTGACGCGCATACCTTTGCCGCCGCCTCCTGAACTTGCCTTAATCATGATAGGCCAGCCGATAGACTCAGCAACTTCAAGGGCGTCTTCCGGTGTATGAACAGGTTCTTTAGTGCCGGGAACTACGGGAACATTTGCGTCCATCATGGTTTTGCGCGCTTGGCTTTTGTTGCCCATGCGGTCGATGATGTCGGGCGTAGGGCCGATGAATACGATGTCGTTTTCGCGACAGAGTTTTGCGAACGTAGAGTTTTCTGACAGGAAGCCATAGCCAGGATGGATGGCCTGAGCTCCCGTTCCCTTTGCGGCGGCTAAAATAGCGCCAATGTTAAGGTAGGAGTCGCGTGCAGCAGGTGGCCCAATGCAGATGCTCTCGTCTGCAAGGTATACGTGGAGCGAATACTTGTCTGCCGTGGAGTAGACCGCAACGGTCTTAATGCCCATAGCGCGGCAAGCGCGTACGATACGCACAGCAATTTCACCGCGGTTAGCAATCAAAATTTTGTCAAACATGGCCGTGCCTATTCTATGCTTTATCAGCGGTAGCAACGCGGAATAATGGCTGGTCGTATTCAACCTGAGCCCCATTATCTGCAAGCACCTCGATAACAATGCCGGGTACAGGAGTAACGATTTCGTTCATCATTTTCATTGCCTCAACAATGGCGAGCGTTTGACTTGAAAGAACTTCTTGTCCTACTTTGACAAAGGAATCTTCGTCAGGGCTTGGGGCAAGATAAAACATGCCCACCATGGGACTGCGAACAATAATAGAACTTTCATCTTCGTTGTCATCCACAATTGCTGCCTCGTGAGCATCGGTTTTGTCGGACAAAAGTGCGCTTACGCGGTCTGCCATAAGGGGCAGCGCAGCACCAGAGAGAGGACTGTGATTGCGCTCAAGTTCGATTTTAATGTCTCCGTCGTCAACGCGCAGTGCGGTGAGTTCGGCTTTGTCCATAATGGCAATAAGTTCTTCAATAGCCTTGGTGTTCATTGTGTCTCCTTGAGGTTTCTCGTCAACTTATTTGGGTTGACCATGGTTGGAATGTTTTTGTTGGGGATTCGTCTTGCTTGATTTAGGTTCGTGTTTAAGCGCATTACGATGCCCAACTCTTTGAGAGCGTGTTGCGCTGTCTATCCAGAGGGTGTCTCCTAGCGAAAGGAGAGCCTGTTTTTCCAGAATGGGAGTGAGGCGACGCGCAGCGCGGCGAGGAGAAATATCATCGGCGCTTGGGCGACGTACTTTACGAGAAATTTTTTCGTAAAAGCGTGACTCTTCGCGTAAAAGCTGTTGTGCTTCTTGGACGGTGATGCGCTCAAAGCGAATTTTACGCCCCGGTGCTTGTTGAACAAGTTTAGGAATGTCAACGGTTGCGACGGTTCCAATTTTTGCGTATCCGCCGGTGGTTTGGCGGTCGGCTAGCATAATAATAGGTCGCCCGTGTGAAGGTACTTGTATCGCTCCTAAAGCAATGCCATCTGAAATAATGTCCGCACCCTGCTTTGTTTGAATCTCAGGACCATCAAGACGATACCCCATGCGATCGCATTTGGTGGTGGTGGTAAATGTTTGCTCGTAGAGCGTTGCAATACCTTTTTCGGTAAACATGTCATCTTGTGGACCGGGGACGACGCGCAAAGTGACGACATCACGATCAAATTGGTAAAAGTCGTGGTCGTTGCTCAAACGATGAGACCCCATGTAGGGCATGAAGTCAACATTTTTAGTAACGAAGGGTAGATAGTCACCTATCGACAAAGGTCCGCCGCGCCAGCCACCAAGCTCACACTTAAGATTAGTAGATCGACTTCCCATTATTTCAGGTATGCGCAGACTGCCGCCTGCAAATGACACATACCCATAGCAACCTGTTTTGGGTGCTCGAAAGCGCAGGATGTCGCCACGTTGCGCCAGGATGGCGGTATACATAGGGACTTGCTGATTATTGAGCGTTGGCAAAAAATCCCCGCCTGTTATGGCAAAGATACTGGTGGTTGTAAAGCGCATGGTGGGCCCAGCGAGTGCAAATTCAAGAACGGGATCTTCGGGATTATTTTCTACTAAGATGTTTGCCAAAGTATAGGCGCGCATGTCCATGACGCCATTGGTGGCAAAGCCGCTACCTTGAAATCCAAAGCGGCCGCGGTCTTGGACGGTTGTGATGACCCCTGGTTTTTTAATGGTAAGACCCATGTTACTCGTCCTCCACAAAGATGCCGTAAGAATAGGTTCCCGCCGCAAGCTGCGTTTCTATTGCCGCATATTCATCAAGTGAAATGGGGACAAAGCGCAAGTATTCACCTGCTGCGTAAAGAATAGGGTTTTCGCGGTCAGGGTCGTAGGGTTTGAGCGGCGTTCGGCCAATAATTTGCCAGCCACCCGGAGAAGGAAGAGGATAAATGCCCGTTTGAGCACCTCCGATGCCTACGCTCCCTGCTTCGAGTCGCGTGCGAGGAACGGCAAGACGAGGCGTATGCAGGCGCTCGTCAAGGCCTCCTAAGTATGCGAAGCCAGGCAAAAATCCCAGCATATCAATTAAATAGTCGTGACCAGAGTGAAGTGCAATAACTTCCTCTTCAGAAAGGCCCGAATGTTGTGCAACAGTTGCTAAGTCTGCTCCAAACTCACCGCCATAGCAAACAGGAATAGGAACGATTTTTCGTACACTTAAATCTGCTTTGCCTATATCACGCAGCTTTCCCTGTAGCTTAAGAGAAAGTTCATCAAAAGAAATAAGCAACGGATTGTAATACACCATCAAAGAGCAAAAAGTGGGGACCATTTCGACGATGCCATAGATAGGATCAGCGGTGAGGTTCTCGGCGGCTATGCGAATTTGAGCGCTTGTTTCCGCTGAAATCGTTTTCGAAAATTCGAGGTTAAGTGCCGAATCTCCTGCTATGGTAATCGTAAATCCAGCCATGCACGTCCATTTCTTGATTGGTTGGTGTTACACTAGGTCTTTCTATAAGACTCACAAAGGACGATTGTAGCATATATGGAAAAAGTACTCTTCTTAGTTGCATTTTTTTTCGCTTACACTGTACAGACAATAACGGGTTTTGCTGGAAACACGTTTGCTATGCCTGTTGGCATGACATTGCTAGGTATGGAGTCGGCAGTGGCCATCATGAATGCGATGGGTATTTTTATGTGTGGAATCCTGGTCGCGCTTAACATCAAGAGTGTGAATTGGCGCGAGTTGGGCAAAATACTAAGCGTTATGTTGGTGTTTATGATGGTGGGAATTTGGCTCAATATGATTATCCCGCTTCCCATTTTGCTTAAGATTTACGGTGTCATTATTGTTATTATCGGGCTCAAGAATCTTATTGTGCCTGCTCAAAAGTTTTTACCTGAATGGTCGCTCTGGGTCATTTTGGTGCTTTCGGGTCTTTTGCAGGGCATGTTTGTTTCGGGCGGTGCGCTGCTTGTAATTTATGCGGTTCAGAAGCTTCGCGATAAGCAAGAATTTCGCATGACACTTTCTGCCTTGTGGTTTGTTCTTAATTTGGTGTACGCAGGGATTGCGTTTTCCCAAGGGTACTACACAAGCGACGTATGGCAAATCGTAGTGCTGTGCATCCCTCTTGCGCTCGTTGCAATGTTTTTGGGAAATAAAATTCAAAAGCGTATTAGCCAAGAGAAGTTCCTTAAGCTTGTGTACGTCCTGCTTTTATGTGTGGGTGTATTCTTGCTGGCATCATAGAAGATTGTTGCTAAAGCGCCCGCTTGTTGTTGATTTTGTTGGTAGCCTTTGACAAGAAGGCGAAGCCATTTTGTAAGCTCACTATGCTAAAATAGGGGAGCTATCAACTACGGAAGGAGTCATCATGACCCAACATTACAAGCGAATTTTTGCAGCGCTTGATGGTTCTTCTACTCAAGTTGCGGTCGCAGAGCGCGCTATCGCCATTGCGTCGGACAATCATGCAGAATTGATTTTTGGTCATGTTATTGACTCGGTGCCTTATGAGGCTTCGGGTGTAGATTTCGAGTCTTTGTGTACCGAGAGCGCAAAGCAGATTGAAGCAGATATTGCAGATCTTTTTAAAGAAGCCCGCGAAAACGAGCAGATTAAATCAGTCGAATTTTCTGTGCGCGCAGGACGCGTAAACGACACGCTTGCTACAAAGCTTATTGAGCCCGCTAACCCCGATTTGATAATTTGTGGCGAACGAGGTTTTTCGAATATTCGTTATGCGTTTGTTGGCAGCGTTTCTACTTTCCTCATTCGCAATATGCGTTGCGATGTCTTGGTGGTCAAGCAAGACGAGGAACTGCAATAAGACCAGTCGAATACGTTAATTTGCGCAATTCTTCGCGGAGGTTATGTTTTCGAAAAACTGTGCAGCCGGCTGCTTTGACCAGTTAGTCATATAAGCCAATAACTCAAACAGCGACCTATAGGTTGCTGTTTTTTGTGCAAGAGTTTGCGGGGTTGTGTTACGCTAACGCGGCAATAGAGAGAACTTGAAAAGGATGCGAGCATGATTAATGAAAGAATGCATGAATTAGGAAGTGAGCCTTCGGTTATTCGTGAATTGTTTGCGTATGGTTTGGCCCGTAAGGCAGAGATAGGTGCCGAAAATGTTTTTGATTTCAGCTTGGGTAACCCCAGCGTACCTGCTCCAGATGCTATTAAGAAAACAATGCTCGAGCTGTTAGAAGAGCCTCCAAGCGCGCTGCACGGGTACACCCCTGCTGCAGGCGATCCTCGCGTACGCACAGCTATTGCGCGTGCAATCAATAATCGGTATGGCGTACCGGCTACGCCTAATCGCGTGTATATGACGGTGGGCGCTGCGGCGTCGCTTGCGCTTTCTCTTTCTGCAATCACGCAAGCAGGCGAAGAAGTGATAGTCATTAGCCCCTATTTCCCTGAATATAAAGTTTGGATTGAGTCTGTTGGATGTACCTGTGTGGAAGTTCCTGCGCGTGAAAGCGACTTTCAATTGGATTTAGAGGCGCTTGCTCACGCAATTGGATCAAAGACAAGTGCTGTTATTGTTAATTCGCCCAACAATCCGGTGGGTGTTGTGTATAGTCGCAAAGTGTTAGAGGACTTGGCTGCCTTGCTTCAGGAAAAAGAAGCAGAATTCAGTCGTGAGATATATTTGATTAGTGACGAGCCCTATCGTGAAATTGTTTACGAAGACGCTGAAGTTGTATATGTGCCTACTTTGTATCCGCGCACGCTTGTGTGCTATTCGTACTCAAAGTCGTTGTCGCTGCCAGGTGAGCGCATTGGGTACGTCTACGTGTCTAACCTGATGGACAATGATCAAGAGGTTTATGACGCAATTGCTGGTGCGGGACGCTCGTTGGGTTATGTGTGTGCACCGGTGTTGTTCCAGCGCGTAATTGAGCGCTGCATTGATGAGCCGAGTGATGTGCAAGCCTACGCGGAGAATCGCGCCTTGCTGACCGAGGGGTTATCTGCCCTGGGATATACCTACATAGAGCCACAAGGCGCGTTTTACTTGTGGGTTAAGTCGCTTGAGGAAGATGCGCAAGCGTTTAGTGACCGCGCAAAAGAACACGAGCTTCTCATTGTGGCATCTGATAGCTTTGGTGTAGGTGGCTGGGTTCGCATAAGCTATTGCGTTTCGCCAGAAACTATCAAGAACGCCCTTCCCGCATTTGCCGCATTAAAGGCATCTTACGAATAGCTTAGTTGGAGCGCTGCGCGCGTTCTTGTCGCTTGCGATGTGTTGGTGGGTTCGTTCTCTTACTGGTTGTGTGCTGCAAGATGCGGCCACTTCGATAGCTAGCACGGAGGGTGGCGCTGGCGATTCTATTACGCGCGCTAACGTATTTTACCTATAGTTTCAGTTTGGGTATTGTTGATTGAGTGGAGCAAGAAGGCAGCAGCATGGCTTAACACCTTGCAAATGGCTTCAAGTTTTCAGGATATGCGCTGTAAAACGACGTAGGCATTCAAGCGTCCATCACGTCCGTCGGCAGCAAAGCGTTCGACGCAGCGCGCCTGTGGCGAGACAGCTTCAAGCAGTTTATCGATTTCGGTCTCAGAAAAACTGTGACAGTAGCGATATGCTTGCGCTGTCTCGCTCCAGCCTAAGATAAAGTCGCCTGCGTCAAGCTGATTCGCATCAAGTTGATGCAGGTCTTGCAGAGCGTGCATGTGATTGCGGCGAGCTTTGTCTGCAAGCTTTTCGTTGTTCATGAATTGCCAGAACGAAACGCAAATAATTCCGCCTAGTTGGGTGTGAGATACCAGCAGAGCAAGAACCTTTTCCCGCAGTTCCTGCGAAGGTACATGATGCATAAATCCAAACGATACGCTCAGGTCGCAGGCGGGAAAGGAAAGTTGTTCTAGCGCGGTGTTTTCGCGTGCGCCTGCTGTTGTCGTTTCCGCTTGCGCCGTCGCTTGCGCCTCTGCTGCTGCCGCCGCTGATACCTCTTTCGCTTTCGTTCCCGCTCCCATTATTGCCGCCCCTTCCGCTTCCGCCGCTTTCGCCTTTGCGTCCGCCCCCGATTCTTTCTGGGCAATCAGGTCACCTATGATGTCGCTGTGGTGGTAGTCGACGGATGCGGTCAAATCAAAGCCGCCACTTTCGGCAAGGGGGTCACAGTTGTCGATGGCGCAAACATGAAGCTGTGTGCAGGGAAGGTTCTGTGCCAAAAAGTCTTCAAAGCGTAGATTCCCGCATGCAAGATCAAGCACGCGAACGTTTTCTTCGGCATTGCAAGAAGTTTGAAACTTAAGAAATGTTTCAATGCAGTTTTCCCAGCCCGTCCAAGGAGATTGACGTGTTTGGGAAAAGGAATCGCACTGATTGAGGTAAAAGGAGCGATTAAGATCATTAAGTATTTTCGCGGTGTTTATATCCATTGCTGCAAATTTGCCTTCGCTGTCGTAGAATGAACCCTATGGAATTGCTTATCTGTGCAATCATACAGGAAATCAAAGACTGCGGCACGCTTACGCCGCAGCGTCTTGCTGCGCTTGTGCGCGCTCATAACGAAAACATCACAGACACTAAGCAACATTATGCCAAAAAGCATCTATTGCCGTTTTATCTGCGCGTAAAGGCAGAAGACCTTGCTCGATGGCGATCGTGGGGGCTTGATGAGGCAACTGAAAAAGCTCTGATTGGTGCCCTCACTATGAAGCCGCGACGTACGGCGTCGGGTGTAGCAACAATTACCGTTATCACGAAGCCACAAAAATGTGGCAACGAGTGTATATACTGCCCCAACGATGTGCGCATGCCTAAAAGTTATTTGAGCGATGAGCCGGCGTGCCAGCGAGCTGAGCGCAATTATTTTGACCCATTTTTGCAGGTTGCTTCGCGTTTGCGCGCCTTGCGCCAAATGGGGCACAACACCGAAAAAATTGAACTTATTGTGCTAGGTGGTACGTGGAGTGATTATCCTCAAGGCTATCAAATTTGGTTTACGAAAGAGCTTTTTCGTGCACTTAATGTGTCTCATAGCGAAGCGTTTGAGGATGAGATACTCAAGCGATTGGCGCATTACGAAGCGCGCGGGTTTTTGCGCGAAGCCGAAGACCTGGCGCGTTTGGCAAGCTCCACGCAGTCGCGCATTAATGAAGGTGCGTTGACGTACAATGAAGCGATGGAAGAGTTGTACGGAGCGGGGTCTGTATGGAGTGAAGAAAGAGCTTTTCAGCGGGCGTCTTTTGCGGAGCTTGAAGAGGAGCATCACATTAACGAGAGCGCTGAGGCGCGCGTGGTGGGTTTTGTCATAGAGACGCGCCCCGATGCTATCAATAATCACTTGGCTTTCACTATGCGTCGTTTAGGGTGTACGAAAATCCAGATGGGCATTCAAAGCCTTGATGAACGTATTTTGGCGCTCAACAATCGCGAAATGACGCAGGAAACTATAGCGCGCGCATTCAAAATTTTGCGCAGCTATGGTTTTAAAATACACGTTCATTTCATGCTTAACCTCTATGCAGCCACGCCCGAGTTGGACAAACAGGGGTATCACCAGCTGACGCATGACCAGCGTTTTTTGCCGGATGAAGTAAAGCTGTATCCTTGCTCGCTTGTTGAGGGTACGCGTTTGGTTGATTGCTATCGTGCGGGATTGTGGCATCCTTATACAGAAGAAGAATTGGTTGATACGCTGTCTCAGGAGGTGCTCGACACGCCTGAATATGTGCGCATATCGCGCATGATTCGCGATATCTCGTCGGGTGACATTATGGTTGGCAATAAAAAGTCTAACTTGCGCCAGATGGTGGAAAACAACCTTGAGCCCAAAAAAGAACTGATTCGCGAAATTAGGTATCGCGAAATTGACCGGCAAGAGGTTCAATTTGAGACCCTTGAGCTTAAAGAAGTGCTGTATGAAACCACGCATGCACGCGAGGTCTTTTTGCAGTGGGTGACACCCGAGAATAAAATAGCAGGCTTTTTGCGCCTGTCTCTTCCTAAGCCCGGAGGAGAGATTCCTCAGATTGGTATTGAGGAATCTTCTGATGTGAATGTGGCAAGAGGAGCGGGAGAGTCTTCCGAGGTTGGCGCATCACGCATTGCGATGATTCGCGAAGTTCACACTTATGGCAAGGCGTCAATATTGGGGGGTTTGGATTCAAATGCCCAGCATAGTGGCTTGGGTCGTCGCCTTGTGGCGCGCGCCTGCGAAATAGCCGCAGAACAAGGTTATGACTTCATGCTCGTTATTAGCTCAATTGGAACCAACGCCTATTATCAAAAGCTGGGATTTTCTCCCTGCGGCCTTTATCAGGGAAAATCGCTTCGCTAACAGTGCGCAGCGCTCAATAAACAATCTTTATATCTTCCGAGGTAAGGGTAAGTCGCTTCGCTAACCAGTCGCCATGGGGATGCGGCGCATACTCATATGACTTGTATGCCGGGGTGTGAAAGAATATTTGCATGATGCAGGCGTTTGTCTTGAGTTAGCTCTTCAATAAGAACAAGCCTTTTTAAGCGATCTGCGTGTGCAGGCAATACATGTTGCGATTGTTGCAACATGTACAACACGCGCAACACGCGATAGGGGTTTCAAACGGAGCCCTCTCGTGTTCCTTGCTTCGTTTCGATTGTGATTCATGCACAATGTTCCGACGAATATTGTGCATGAATTCACATAATACGTACGTAAAGTGTGCGATAATAGAAAATAACCGCGACCGATGGCAGGAGCTGCTCATGAGAAGATTGTTATTTGAAGAGTTAGAAGCTTGGCGTATGTCATCGCGTCGTAAACCCCTCGTGCTGCGTGGCGCACGTCAAGTTGGCAAGACTTGGTTGCTTAAGGAATTTGGGCAGAGGAGCTTCGACAGTATTGCCTACGTTCGCATTGAAGACAATGTCCCGATGCAGAGACTGTTCGAAGGGTCGCTCGATTCTGAGCGCCTTTTGCGCGGCATCTCGGCTGAAACGGGCGTGAAGATAGAGCCTCAGAAGACGCTTATCATTCTTGATGAGGTGCAGGCCGCTCCGCGCGCTCTCACTGCCTTGAAATATTTCTGTGAGGATGCACCCGATTATGCCATTGCTGTCGCAGGTTCGCTTCTAGGCGTGGCCCTTAATGCCGGTGTGTCGTTTCCCGTTGGCAAGGTGACGTTCATGGATCTGTACCCTTTAAGCTTCCGTGAATTTCTGCTCGCTATGGGCGAGGATGGACTCGAACAATGTGTTCGGGACTGTGACTTCGACATGATAGGAGTGTACCGAGAGCGTTTCGAGGATCTGCTTCGCCTGTATTACTTCGTGGGGGGAATGCCAGAGGCAGTACGTAGCTATGTGTCCGAATCCGATTTCGGAGAGGTGCGGCGCATTCAATCTGACATACTAGCCGCCTATCAGGGTGATTTTGCCAAGCATGCCGGCGCCGTTGTTGGCGAGCGCTGCCGGCTGGTGTTTGAATCGTTGCCTCGCCATCTCGCCAAGGAGAATCAAAAGTTTGTCTACGGTGTGGTAAAAAAGGGCGCGCGCGGTCGCGACCTGGACGACGCGTTGCAGTTTCTGCTGGATGCGGGTCTGATAACCAAGGTCACACGCATCACGGCTCCAGGGCTGCCGCTGAGCGCATATGCCGACGAGACGTCGTTCAAGCTGTTTTGTGTGGACGTGGGTCTGCTCGGGGCGCTCGCGGGAGTGGACAGCAAGGTTATTATCGAGGGCAACCACTTGTTTACGCATTTCAAGGGAGCCATGGCCGAACAGTATGTGTGTCAGCAGCTGGTGTCTGACAACAGGCTCAAGCCCTACTACTGGTCTGCCTCGCGCAGCATAGGGGAAGTTGACTTTATCGTGCAGATGGGCGGCGAGGTTATCCCTGTGGAGGTGAAGGCTGAAGAGAACCTGCGGGCAAAGAGTTTGGGAATCTTTTGTAAGGACAACGGCCTGGCGAATGCGGTCAGGCTCTCGCTTTCGGACTACCGCCGCGAATCCTGGCTAACTAATATCCCTCTTTACGCCCTACATTGTCTGGGCGCAGACGGTACGCAGATAGAAGAATGATCATGGCTCAGCTTGACCCCATCGAGCAACTGTAAAATTTTATATATCAACAAGAACATGCAAAGAGGGTCTCCCTATAAGATGCTAGACGCATTCGGAGTTTAATTCAGCATTGCTCCGAAACGTCAGTCAACTACGGCGCAATCAGGATCCGCAAGGATCTCCAAGATTCTTGCCGCAGCCCCTTAGATGGCGAGGTAGTGAATTTGCTATGCCAAGTATATGGATAGTTGAGAGTTTATTTTGCTTGTATGGAACTTGGCTTGCGCGCGAATAGTAGAAAAAATGCAACGCATTACATTTAATGGTTCCAAAAAATGTAACCCACAACATTTTTTGGAAGATAATGATACAATAGAAAAAATATTACAAAAAGAGAAGGGTAGAATTATGAAACGTAGTGCTACTTTGCATCTTGAATGTTGGAAAAATAAACCCAATCGTAAACCTTTATTAGTGTATGGTGCTCGCCAAGTGGGTAAAACGTACTTGTTAAAAGAATATGGTTCATGTGCGTTTGAGAAAGTGGCTTATTTTGACTTAGAAAGACAGGCAGAGGCGCGATTGGCGTTTGAAGGTGACTTGTCCCCTGAAGTCATTGTATCCAAATTGTCTCAAGTTCTAAACGCTCCGATTGATATTGATAATACGCTCATAATTCTTGATGAGGTACAGGCTTCAAATCGCGCGCTTGCTTCGTTGAAGTATTTTTATGAAGAAATGCCACAGGCATACGTGATAGCTGCGGGAAGTTTGTTGGGAGCTGCGCTGCATTGTGAGGGGTATTCAGCTCCGGTCGGTAAGGTGGAAACCTATACGCTCTATCCCATGACGTTCGACGAATTTTTGTATGCACAAAATCAGGATGCTTTGGTGGAAGGTATTAAGCAAAGTTACCTGCAGGACACCCCTTATTTTTTACATGAGAAAGCGTTGAGTTGGTATCATATCTACCTGTTGGTGGGAGGAATGCCTGAAGCGGTTGAAATGTATAGGAGTGCGGGCGATTTTAGCAAGATTGCGCAGATTCAAAACAGTTTGCTCGATTTATACGTTGCTGATATGGCAAAGTATGCGCGTCCATTTGAAACTGCACGCATTATGGAGGCATGGCAGAGCGTGCCTGCTCAACTTGCTAAAGAAAACAAGAAATTTCAATACAAAACAGTCAGATCTGGGGGAAGAGCGAGCCAGTATGAGGCGGCACTCGCATGGCTTGAAGCGGCAGGTCTGGTAAATCGTTGTGTCCAAATTACTTCAGGGCGATTGCCGCTGGCTCTTCATGAAAATAGGGAGATTTTCAAAATCTACTTAGCAGATACAGGTTTATTGTCGGCGCGCATGAATATTCATTCTTCTATGTTGCTGGAGGAAGGACCACGAAGACAGCTCGATACGGGTTTTCTTACAGAGAATTATGTTGCACAGGCGCTTGCGTCGCAGGACTTTGATCTGCTTTATTGGGTAAGTAAAGGTAAAGCCGAAGTAGACTTTGTTCTTGATTTTAATCAAATTGGGGCTGTTCCTTTAGAGGTGAAATCTTCTACAAATGTTCGTTCTAAAAGTCTTTCAGTGTACTGCGACAAGTATCAGCCGGCGTATGCACTTCGTCTTTCTGCAAAAAATTTCGGTTTTGAAAATGGCGTAAGAAGTGTTCCTCTTTATGCGGCATTTTGCTTGTCGCTTCAGCAAGGTTGAGAATTTTTATATTCTAATAACTGTCCTAGTTGTTGTACTTGGTAAAGCTCCGTGCGTTTCATACTGATTGTAACAGTTGAGCAGTGGGAGGAAGCAATGTACGAACCTAGTCGCCATATTGAAACATTCTATATTT